>CAZKJB010000028.1:0-18654 GCA_964552975.1 uncultured Occallatibacter sp.
TCGCCGCTGTCGCCGCCGGCCCGGTCTACAAGCTTCTTGGCAAGAAGGATCTCGGCACGACAGAGTTTCCGCCTGTCGAAACTCCGCTAATCAGCGGCGACATCGCTTTCCGCCAGCACAACGCCGGCCACACGCCTGCGCCCAACTGGCCCACATTTATCGAATTCGCCAGCCGCTACATGCATGCGTCGGCTAAGACGCCATAGTCGTTGTTCGATTGTTATGGCGTTGCGGGAAGCACGCGCGCCGTGGAACCGAAGTGGCGATAGTCGGTAAAGCTCACTTCGTTGATGCTAAGAACTGTCGTAAGGCGTGGCGGCGAGCCTACCGCATGCCAGCCTTCCATCACCACCTGACCGCGTACCGGGCAAAGATAATTGTTGCCGCCAATTCCGACTTCGCCATATTGCACCAGGACTGCCGAGCGAGTGATCGCATCCGAGTCCCTCAACTCCGAATTGAGGGTGTAGCGCAGTACGGCGCCAGTGGCTGGGTCAATGTATATGAATCCGTGGTAGCCAGGCGTCCCATGGTAGGAATTGCTGCCGTCGTTATTATCCGTTCCTCCGCGGGTGCAGCAGTAGTCCACGCGGTAACGGGAAACTGCCGCGGGAACCTCATAGCTGAAGACGGCAGCCAGGCCCGACGGCATCTGCTCCCAGTGGCTCCAAACAATTCTCCCCTTGGCGGAATCGGCCAGCAGTGTAATCAATGTTGGCCCGAATTCGCCCGAGCTTGAGAGTCCCGGCGGAGTTGCTTCGGGCTTCGTTTTCCCATTGGGAGTAATTGAGAGTTCTTCTCCGTTCCGGTAGGTGATCCTCTCACTCAAACTGTTCGTCAAGTGCAAATCAGTGGGCGCAACAAGGTTGAGGGTGGCACTACTAGGCATCGTTGGGGCGCCGTCGTCAAAGCTGCGCGTCTCTCGCGTTGCCAGAAAATCCGGAAGGCGGTGCAATGTGTTAGCCGCAAAATTGGCCGCCCCGTCGATCATGGATTGCTGCGTAGCCTTATCAGGGGGATCTTTATCGGGCAATTCGCTGATCGGCGGTTCCAGAAACGATGAGACATCTGCCAGCATCTCCAGCGCAAGAGCGGTCTTCGGGCCCGGCTTGAAGCTCGCAACAATCTTTTCCAGTGTTGGATCGGTCAATCGCTCGGTCAGTTCCACCAGGCCGATTCGATGGGCAATCGCAGCATCTTTTTCGTGTGCCTCGGACTCCGCAGTTAGAATCCTCTGCAATTCCTCCACGGTCACTCGCTGGGCCGCATGCGCCGGGAGCGCGATCGCCAGGAACGTCAGAAGTGGAACAAGTCTCCGCATCTCTCCACTCTAATCCGCGCGCCAATCGCTCCTGGCTTTACTCGGCCAGCGGATGCGCCTGCGCCCAGGTCTTGTATTCGTTGAGAATAGCGATTCCGCCTGCGTTGAACCAGGAGTAGCCGTTACGCCGCTCTAGGCTCAGCTCATTTACATCGTCGTGAATCGTCTTGTCGCGGTCGCCGAAGATGGGCTTGTCGGTGCCGATCTGGTAGTAGCGCGCCCAGATCGGGCCGGCTCCGTCAACGGATACGAGTTTGCGCCCGCCGGGGCTTGAACGATCGGCCATGAAGTTTCCGCTGCCGTATCGGTAGCCCATGATCTCAACCTTGGTGAACCAGGCGCACGCGGCATGAATGGCCGCAACCTCTGCCGGTGTGGGATCGGGCAGGCTCATGAGAAATTCAACCACCGGGAAGCTTTCATCGCTGGTGAGCGAGGCCATCTCGTAGTTGCGCGCCGATGTGGGCTCGAGCGTGAGCGCATCGTATTGCTGTGCCCATGCAGTCTTCACGCCGTTCTCGGTAATCTGGAGTTTCAGCAGGCAAACGATGCCACGCTGCGCCGCCGGCCCTGAGCGTTTCACCATCTCTGGCGGCAGAAAGGTGTAGCTCGCGGCGCCCGTTGCCACGTCGTGGAGAATCTCAATCGCGTGCGTCATGGCGTCGTCGTTGATCGTAATGGCATCATGATAGCCGCCTTCGAGCGGCCAGACCTGCGGCCAGCCGCCGTTGGGATACTGCGCGTCGAGCAGGTACTCAACGCCGCGTTGGACCGATGCGCGAAGCGGAGCAGCATCGGCTTCGCGATGCGCGGCAAACAGCGCCGTGGCCACGTGCGCCAGAAAGCGGATCTGCATCCAGGTGGAATCGTTGTCGAGTGTGGCAACGTAATGCCAGCTTGCATCCACGGGCTTGTCGAAGTCGGCCGTGTCGGGAAAGCGGTTCTCGTTGTCGGCGTCGTATAGATCGCCGGGCGCGCGCGGATTGCTCACCATGTCGATGTTTTTGCTCCAGCCGCCATCCGCCACTTGCCAGGTGATCATGTTGCGCGCGGCCTTGAGCGCGTCGTCGCTGGTCCACCACTCCGCGGGGTGATCGCCCCGTAGCGCGAACATACCGCGGCCTCCGGCAGCATGCTTCGGGCTGGTGTTTCCCGCGGTTTTTTGCTCATCGGCCAGGGTCTGCTTGTCGACTGCTTTCTGCTTGTCTGAGCGTTCCAGATAGTCGATCCAGGCCTTCTGCTGGTTCTTAGGCAGCGTGGCGATCCGCTCGCGGGTCAATGGTTTCGCAATCACGTTGGTGCCAACTACCGTGGCAGAGGCATTGACTACGAAGCCCAGGCCAGCGAAAGAAGCCACGAGCAAAAGGAGCGGGGAACGGCTTAGCAGGCGCATGGCCCGGTTTTTACGCCAGCGGTACGACGCTTGTCAACGCCCGGTCTGACCACTGAAGCATTCATCGTTTCGCGATTGGGTGACGCATGCCGAATCGGCAAGGGAAACTGGCGTTTGGGGTCGATCTGGGTGATACGGGGCGCGCATCAGGCTTCTTGTCCAATTTCCGGAGGCGGCAGTATGTCGTCTTCGCGAGCCGCCCATACGTAGAGCGTCGGTAGCAGGAAAATGCTGATCAACAGATTAGCAAGCAGTCCTCCCACAATGACGATTGCGAACGGTCGCTGCGAGTCGGAGCCGATGGCGTGCGAAACCGCGGCTGGCAATAACCCGAGCGTCGCCACCAGCATGGTCATCATGATCGGCCGGAGTCGAAGTACCGCGCCTTCCACGGCGGCATCCTCAATCGAGTCCCCGCGCGCACGCAGTTGATTGATGTACTCCAGCATGATGACACCCACCTGAACCGACACGCCGAAGAGCGCCAGAAAGCCCACCGCCGAAGAAACAGAAAAGTTGGTGCCTGTAATGAAGAGTGCCAGCGGCCCGCCGATTGAAGCCATTCCCACGCTCACCAGAATCAGCATCGCCCACTTGAACGATCGGAACATGGTGTAAAGGATGATGAAAATCACCATGATCGTGATGGGAACAATAATCGCCATGCGTTTGTTGGCGCGCTTCTGGCTCTCGTATTCGCCGGCCCATTCCAGGTGGTAGCCGGTGGGCAGCTGCACATTCTTCTCGACCCGGGAGATGGCTTCTTCGACGGTCGAGCCAAGGTCGCGCCCGCGCACCGAGTACTTGATTGCAATGAACCGCTGGCCACCTTCGCGATAGATCTCCTCGGCGCCGTCGTCGGTGGATACCTTCGTCAGTTGCGCCAGCGACACGCGCTCCCCGCTCGGCGCCAGCAACCGTATATTCCCAATCGCCTCGCGCGTGTCCCGATACGCTTTCTGATAGCGCAGCGTAACGTCGAAACGCGCTTCGCCCTGCTGCGCCTGCGTGAGTGCGCTCGAACCGGCGGCTGTCTGCAGCGCATCCTGGATGTCGTTGACGTTGATTCCCCAGCGCGCGGCGGCCTCGCGATCCACTTGAAGATTCAGGTTCGGTTGCCCAATCACGCGGAAAATCCCCAGATCCTCAATGCCCGGCACTGCCGCCATCTGCGCCTGCACTTTCTCCGCAGTCTGCTCCAGCGCCCGCAAATCGCTGCCGTAAAGTTTTACCGCGAGTTCGCCCTTGACTCCGCTGACCGCCTCCTCCATGTTGTCTGAGATCGGCTGCGAGTAGTTCCAGATCACGCCCGGGAACTTCGAAAGCTCCTGGTCGATGGAAGCGATCAGTTTCTCCTTGTCTTGCTCGAAAACCGGGCGCCATTTCTCCTTCGGTTTCAGGTCGACAAAGTACTCCGTGTTGAAAAACCCGGTGGTGTCGGTGCCGTCATCGGGCCGTCCCGTCTGGCTCACTACCTGGGTCACCTCCGGAAAGGCTGCCATGACAAGGCGTGCTTTGTTCATAAAGTCGATGGATGCAGTCGGGCCTTCGCTGGGCGCCAGCGTTCCTCTCACCCAAATCGAGCCTTCGTCCAGGTGGGGCAGGAATTCCGAGCCGATCGGCCCTCCCACGGTCAGATAGATTGCCACCAGGAAAAGCGCTCCGGCGATCGCCACGGTTCTATTACGGTGCTCGATGGCAGCCCGTACCGAAGTGCGGTAATGCTCTGTCAGCCAATGCATCAACGGGTTGTGCCAGTCCTTGGCTCCTTTGCTAAATACCAGGCTTGCCATCACCGGCGCCACGACGATCGAAAACACCAGCGCACCCAGCAGCGCGAACGAAACGGTCCAGGCCATGGGCTTGAATAGCCGTCCTTCCACCGCCTGCAGGGTGAAGATCGGCAGATACGAAGTGATGACAATGGCGCGCGCGAAAAACACTGGCCGTTGCACTTCGTGGGCGGCGGCTTGAATCGCCTTCGACGGAGCCTGCGCTTCCTCGTTGTGCGCCAGGTGCCGGATGATGTTTTCGATCATCACCACCGAACCATCCACCAGCATGCCGAAGTCAAGAGCCCCCAGCGAAAGCAGATTTGCGGGAATCTTGCTCAGGTTAAGGCAAATGGCGGCAAACATCAGGGCAAATGGGATGGTGAGCGACACGATAATGGCGCCGCGAACGTTGCCGAGAAACAGGAACAGGATGAGCGCCACCAGGATCATGCCTTCTGACAAGTTCCGCTCCACAGTACTCACGGTGTATTTCACCAGGTCAGAGCGGTCGAGAAACGGCACAATTCTTACGCCTTGGGGCAGGATGCCGTGGTTCAGCTTGTTTACTTCGTCGTGGATGCCTTTCAACACCGGATCCGAATCATCGCCCTTTTGCAGCAGCACAATTCCTTCCACGGTGTCGGGATCGTCCACGATCGTGCCATTGGCCAGATGCGTCGCTTTGCCGATCTGGCCCAGGCGAATCCTCGGGCCCTGCGTCACCGTGGCTATGTCTTTAATTCGGATCGGCGCGCCGTTTTGCGTCTTCACCTCCGTTTCTTCAATATCGTGCACGGAGTTGTAAAGCCCCAGCGATTGCACATTGATCTGCTGCGCGCCCTCCTCGATAAAACTGCCGCCCCCGTTGGTGTTGTTGTTGGCGAGCTGCTGCTCCACCTGGCTGATGCTCAGGCCGTAGAACACCAATTTGTCCGGATCGAGCGCCACTTGGTACTCTTTGGTCGGTCCGCCGAAGCTCGATACATCCACCACGCCCGGCACACCTTTGAACGCCTTCTCGAGCGACCAATCTTCGATCGCTTTCCGTTCCATCACGTCGTAGGCTGGGTTTGTGCTCTCGAGTGTGTACCAGTAGATCTGGCCGACCGGGCTCCAGTCTGTGCCCATCTGCGGAACCAGGTTTGCCGGGAGATTCACCTGACTCAGCCGCTCCAACACGTGCTCGCGGTTTTCGTCGCTGGTCGTCCCATCGTCGAAGATCAGCATGACGCTCGACAGTCCGGCCAGCGTAGTGGAGCGAAGATTGGCGAGCCGGGGGATCCCTGCCATCTGGATCTCGACCGGCACAGTCACCTGGCGCTCGATCTCCTCGGCCGAGCGGCCCGGCCACTGAGTGATCACCTGGACATAGTTGTTGGCGACATCGGGATACGCTTCGATAGGCAGTGCGCGAAAGGAAACAACACCCCACGCTGCCAGCATGAGCGCGCCGCCGAGGACGAGCCAGCGGCTCCTAAGGGCAAAATCGACGAGCGCACGAATCAATACGAGTCCCCAAGTTGCAGCTTCTTTTTAGACGGCCGCGGGTTCAATTCGAGTACAAGCTTGATGGGAAAGCTTCAAGGCGCATCTCGTCAAGCGCCGTCGGTCCCGCAATTCGGATATAGTCTTTTCCATGCGATACGCGGCATACATGCTCGTCGTTGCCGGCCTCGTTTTTTCGGCCGTCGCGTGCGCCGTCGCGCAAGGGAGCGGCATGGGCTCCGGAGCCATGCCTCCCATGGATGGCATGCTGCCTGTTTCGCCTCCCGACCAACTTCCTGTTCCAATCAAGATGACCGGAATCGGCAACTCGCGCATGTCCATCAAGGCCAACCCCGAAGCACAGGAGTGGTTCGATCAGGGACTCAGCCTGCTGCACGACTTCTGGGACTACGAATCGGCCAAAGCCTTCGAGCAGGCCATCCGCACAGATCCCAACTGCGCCATGTGTTATTGGGGCCTCGCGCAGGCCGAGCAGTTCCGTGGCGGACCCGGCAAGGCTTTCGCAAAAACGGCGCTCGACCAGGCGGTGAAGCTCGAGCACAAGGCCGGCAAATTTGACAAACTTTTCATCGACGCTGCCATGGCCGAGTCGCGCGAGGAAGGCAGCGACCATGCCGCATCCATCGACCTCTATCGCGAGCTCGTAAAAATGGAGCCGCACGATATCCAGGCGCGCATTTTTCTGGCCGATGCGCTCGGCAACGACAGCAAAGCAGGATACGACGAGAACGGCGAACCGAAGGGCGGCGAAAAAGAAAAGATCGCCATCCTTGAAGGCGTGCTGAAAGACGCGCCCAACGACTCCGCCGCCAATCATTACTGGATTCACGCGATGGAGCCCAGCAATCATCCTGAGCGCGCCATTCCCAGCGCGGCGTTATTGGCTTCGCTCGCGCCTACCAGCGGCCACATGGTTCACATGCCGGGGCACATTTACTATCGCGTGGGCGATTACGCCAGCGCGGACAAGTGGTTTACCGCATCAACTCAAGCGGATGAGCGCTACATGCGCGAGCAGCATGTGAGCGTAGACGACGATTGGAACTACGTTCACAACCTCATGTACGCGATCGCCAATCTGATGGAGCAGGGCCGTCTTGAAGATGCGAGCGCGCTTTCGGATCATTTGGCCGGCGCGCGCGGCCAGCTCTCGGCTTCACTTTACATTTGGAGCGCGCGCGATCAGATCTCTCGCGTGAGCCGCCGTCTGCCGATTGCGCTCCGCATCGGCGATTGGGACGCGGTTCTCGCCATGCTCGACCAGGCACAACTCGCCGACGGCGACAAGACCACGAATCTGCGCTTCCTGCAGAGCCAACTGCGAAACTTCGCGCGCGGCATGCAGGCGCTCGACGGTGGCAATCTCGTCATTGCGCAGGCCGCTTCGGCGGAGATGGATGCCGGTCTGTGGCGCCGGGGAGCCGACGCTGAAGCCGCGGGAGATGCCGATCTGAAGGCGAAGCTCGATCAGATGATGGCTGCGGCCCAGAAAACGCAAGCCGCATCGGCAGGGAAGAACGGTGCTGCGCCGATTCCTCCAGTCACCGATCCCATCAATCCCGATGCCTTGTCTGGTCCGCTTGTCAGCACTCTAAGCGTCGCTTCGATGGAGCTGCGCGCCGGCGTGCTTTTACTCAAGGGAGACTCTGCCGGCGCAAAGAAACTCTTCGACCAGGCCGTACTCGCCGAACGGAAACTTGGCTATCACGAACCGCCGTTTTACATCCGTCCAGTCGCCGAAACTGAGGCGGAAGCACTGCTGCGCGCAAAAGACTATGCCGGCGCAAAGACCGCGTTTCAGAAAGCCCTGATCGAGCGCCCCGCATCGGGATTTGAGCTCTATGGAATCGCCCGAGCCGACGAACTCGCAGGAAATACCGCGCTGGCCCAGACCGGGTACCGAGCCTTTCTCAAGGCGTGGCCCTCCGCTGATCCGACGCTCCCGCAGCTTCTTGACGCGCGCAAGGCTCTGGGTGAATCCACCGCTCTGGCAACCAAATAGTTTGATCCTTTCTTTCTGTTTCCAATTCCCTCGTTCCTGCCTTACCCTGATTACATGGATTTCAAAGTAAGCGAACTGGAGCGGGAGCCGGTCGAATTTGACCTGGATCTCAAGCCGGGCGCGGTAGATTTTGGCGAAGAGGCCGAGCAGGTTGGCGGTTTGGCGACTTCGGGGCGCGCCGAGGTGATCCACGAGCACCGGGGGCCTCGCGAGATCGTCCCCGACATTCGCCTGAAGGGCCGTTTTGAGGGCAATTTTCTGGTTCCATGTGCCCGCTGCATCGAGCCGGTCGAGATTCCAATGTCCGCTGAATTCGACCTTATCTTCCGCCCCGTCGGCGCCGATTCCGACGCCCCCGAACGGTCGATAACAGCGTCTGAAACCGAAATCGGTTATTATCAAGGAGACAGTCTGTCGCTTGAGGATGTGCTGCGCGAGCAGGTGCTTTTGTCCCTGCCGGTCAGAACGCTGTGCAAGCCCGACTGCAAGGGACTTTGCCCGCGCTGTGGAGCGAACCGCAACCAAAAGCCCTGTACCTGCGATGAGGGTCCGGTGGACCCACGCTGGGAGGCGCTGACAGGGTTGCGCAGCCGGATCAAGTCCTGAAAAATCAGCCCTTTAGAAGGGGCGCTTTGTCGCTCGCCGAAAGCTGGAATGGCTTGCGTTACGGTAAAGGCTCCGTGGGCTCCCGCCAGCGAGGTTGAGCGGGAAGAAATCGAAAGGAATTGCATCATGCCGAATCCGAAAAGGCGCCATTCCGTGCGCCGTACCGCCCTTCGCCGCGCTCACGACTTTCTCTCCGCATCGGGGCTTTCAGAGTGCCCCAGCTGCCACGAAAAGAAGCTGCCCCATCGCGCCTGCCCCAAATGCGGGGCCTACAAGGGCCGCGCTGTTCTTGAAGTGAAAGAAGAGAAGTAAATCCAAACCCAAATGCTCACCAACATCGCGCTTGACGCCGTTGGCTCCGACAAGGCTCCCGAGCCTGAAATTCGCGGAGCCATACTTGCCTGCCGCGCGTTGCCGGTGCGGGTCCATCTGATCGGGCCTGAGCCGGAACTCCGCGACCTGCTGGACGAGCATCTCGAAAACGAAGATCTGCCCATCGTCATCCACCACGCCTCCGAGCGCATCGGGATGGACGAAAAGGCCGCTCACGCCGTGCGCTCCAAGCGCGACAGCTCGCTGCGTGTTGGCCTCAAGCTGGTGCGTGAGGGCAAGGCGGCAGGATTTGTGACCGCGGGCAACACCGGCGCGGCCATGGCAACGGCCAAGATGGTGCTGGGCGCACTACCCGGCGTCGACCGGCCGGCGCTCGCCACCCCAATGCCGACGTCGAAAGGCAATCCATGCGTGCTGCTCGACGTGGGAGCAAACGTCGATTGCAAGGCGCAGAACCTTGAGCAATTCGCCGTAATGGGCGAGATGTACGCCCGCAGCGTTCTCAAGATCGCCAAGCCGCGCGTCGGGCTGCTTTCGATCGGCGAAGAAGAGACCAAGGGAAACGAGCTCACACGCGAGGCTCTGCCGCTGCTAAAAGCGCTGCATATCAATTTCATCGGCAACGTAGAAGGCCGCGACATCTTCAACGGCAATGCCGACGTGATTGTTTGCGATGGCTTTGTCGGCAATGTGGCTTTGAAGACCAGCGAAGGCATCGGCCGCTTTGTGCGCGACGCGCTGCGCGAGTCGCTCACCCGCACCGTGACGGCGCAGGTGGGTGCGCTGCTCTCTCGCCGCGCGTTCAACGACTTCCGCCGCCGCCTTGACTACGCCGAATACGGCGGTGCTCCGCTGCTCGGCGTTCGCGGCGTATGCATCATCGGACACGGCTCATCGAACGACGTTGCCATCTACAACGGCATTCGCGTTGCGTATGAGTTCTCCCGTTCCGGCGCCAACGCGAGCATTGAGCAGGCATTCGCCGGACGGCCCAAGCCTCACCCAGGTGAAACCGACGGCGCGATGATCCAGTAATGGATCAGTTGATGGTTCGCCGTACACATTTTTCGGTCGGCGATGAGTTACCGATTGCCTGCAATGAAACCCAAGCCCGCACACCCACTGAGCTTTGACGCGACTGTCGTAAGTCAGCTGGCCTGCCCAGTCTGCTTGGGCAAACTGCGTCTCGACACCCCGCAGCCCGGTGTGTCTCATCTGGCTTGTGAAGCTTGTTCGCGTGCCTATCCCATCATCGACGGCATTCCGGTGCTGATTGCCGACCGCGCCGAATCGCCGGCGACTTAAGAATTCTCTTTGAGGCGCCAACGCATCAACCACCTGCTACCGCCGGTGGTAAAACGGCAGCACAATCATGGTGGCGATGGCGATTGCCGCTGCAAGGGCGAGGGCAATCAGGCTATAAAGCAGCGTCAGATTTGGCCCTCCCGAAGGCTCGTCGGGGTCCGGGCCCTTGCCGTCATTCATATTTCAATGCGTCTACCGGATCCATCTGCGCAGCGCGGGTGGCGGGCACGGTACCAAAGACGACTCCCACCACCGTCGCCGCCGTGAGGGCGATGATCACCGACAACCACGAAACAGGGAACTCGTAATCGGTGAAGAAGCGGATGGAGAGCGGAATCAGGAGTCCAACGAGGCTGCCCACTACACCGCCAATGAGCGAAATCAGAACCGCCTCAGTAAGAAACTGCAGCTTGATCTCACGGCGAGTTGCGCCCAGTGCTTTCCGGATGCCAATCTCCCGGATGCGCGAGCGGACATTGGCTAGCATGATGTTCATAATGCCTACCCCGCCCACGGCAAGCGTGACCGCAGCCACCAGAACCAGCACCGCAGTCAGCGCGTCGGCGATCTCTGCTGCTGTCACCAGAAGATCCTTCAGCGTTTGCGCATTGTAAAGCGAGTTTGCGCGATGCCGGGCCTTCACGACGCGCTTAATCTCATTGGCCGCGTCAGGCACCTCATCCATGCTCCGCATGGAAAAGTAGATCTGGTTTACCCGTTCGGTTCCGCTGAAGTAGCGCGCCACCGTGTAAGGAATCAGGATAGTCTCGTCAGCGATCTCCGATTGCCCGAAATCATCTACGCTCTCTTTAAAGACGCCAATGATCGTAAACGGGATGCCGAGAATCTCGAAGGTCTGGCCGACCGCCGCATCATCTGTGCCGTAGCGCTCCCTGGCAAACATCTGGGTAACCGTAGCGCACTTGATATGCTGCGAATCGTCGGTTTCGTCAAAAAATCGACCCGCGGTCACAATCAAATTGCGAATGTTCTGGTATTGGGGGCTTACGCCCAGCACCACGGTGTCCTTCTGGATTCCACCCGGAAAGCCGATGCGGTTGTGCATCTCCAGCACTGGCGACGAGTACATCACTCCCGGCACCTGTTGGTCCACGGCCTTTTCGTCTTCGGTAGTCAGGAAGTCGGTGTAGCGCGCCCGTTCAGCAGGCGTTGCGCCGCCGCCCGCATATTCCAGCTCCACAGAGTTCGTGCCGATCTTTTGCAGGAGGCCGAGAATGTATTGCTTGCCCGTCAGACCAATCGTGACCACCAGGATCACCGACGCGGTGCCAATAACCATGCCGAGCGCCGTGAGCATAAAGCGCGTTTTGCTGGCCCGAAAGCTGTCCATCGCCATCTTCAGGATCTCGCTCATCAGCATGGTTTGGCGCGCGCTCACCAGCGTCTGCTGAAATGCGGTTTTCCGGGCTTCTTCGGTGATGATGGGATTCATGGCTTCCCTGGTTGTAAATCTCTCTTCACTGGTCGTAAATCTTCGGGTGTAAATCTTTGTTGAGCGCCACGCCCTGACGATTAGACTCTCCGCGCCCCCGCGCGGGTTCCGAAATCAGGGCCAGGGCCAGGCGAAAAGTGTCTGCGGATAGATTACGCCGACCGGGGCCGCGGGCGGAACTGGACGACGAATTTGGGCTCGGGTCCGGTACTCCGCCCTCGTACTCGCCAACCTACTGCCATTGCCCCAGATGAAATCAGCCAAGTCGATAAAATCGCCGTTACTGTGTACGAACCAGAATCGGCTCGCTTCATTGCCGTTGCTTCAGTTCGCGCCAGAGCGACGCCAGCGCTTCGATAGGCAACGCTTCAGCACGGATCTTCTGATCGATTCCGGCCTCCGCCAACGCGAGTTGAGCTACTGCCGGCGCAACCCCGGCAGCGCGCAGGTTATTGGACAGCGTTTTGCGCTTTTGCGCGAAGGCCTGGCGCAGAAATCGCAGAAATCCAGCCTCCTCAACGCCCAGCTCAACAAAGCGCGGCGCGAATCGCCAGCGGAAAACGGAAGAGTGGACGGTTGGCGGCGGAGAAAAGGCGGCAGGCGGCAGCGTGAACAGCTGCTCGACCGGGCCATAGAGCTGCACCGTCGCCGACAGCAAACCAAAGTCGCGCGAGCCCGGCTCCGCAGTGACGCGACCCGCTACTTCGCGCTGAACCATCAGCACCGCCACATCGAGCGCCGAATGGCAAGCAGCCAGTTTCAACAGGATCGGCGAAGTGATGTAGTACGGCAGATTGCCGGCTACCCGCATGCGCTGGCCGGCTTGCGCCGCTGCCGCTGCAAAATTGAACTGCAGCACGTCCTGCTCTGCCACCGTCACCCGGTCTGGCGCGAATTGACAGCGCAGGCCGGCGGCCATCTCGCGGTCCAGCTCAACGGCAACAACATGTCCCGCCCGCCCGGCCAACATTCCCGTAATGGCGCCCCGGCCGGGGCCAATCTCCACCACTGTGCGGCCAGAAAGGTCGCCGAGAGCCGCGACGATCCGTTGCGCTGCCTGCGCGTCGACGAGCAGATTTTGTCCGAGCTTGGGTTTCGAAGGCATGTGCTGCTCCGATAGTAGACGAGCCGGGCGCGCGCGGTTTCGGCCTAGTCGCCTGGCGGTCTGCCGTCGCGCCGGCACCTTCGACTGCCGTAAACTGTTGGTGTTGCCGTACCAATTCCCTCAACAAAATGTGAGGCTTGTTGCTGATCGATTCCCATGCGCACCTTGACAGCGAGCGCTACGCCGACGACCGCGAAGCCATGCTCGGCCGCGCCTGGGCTGCGGGTGTGGGCACGGTGCTCTCCATCGGCATCGGCGAAGGACCGGCCGAGATGCACCAGGCGCTCGATCTGTGCCGCGAGTTCAATGGCCGGCCCAATCTTCCACGCCTCTTCGCGAGCGCCGGTATCTATCCCCACTGCACACCCGAAGCGGATGATGCCGCTCTGGCCAAGCTCGATGCACTGCTGGCCGAACCCGAGGTGATTGCCTGCGGCGAGATCGGCCTGGACTACTACCATGAGGGCGCGCCGCGCGATGTCCAGAAGAAGGGCCTGATTCGCCAGCTTGAGATCGCCGCCGCTCGCAAGCGTCCCATCCTCATTCACTGCCGTCCTAAGGACGAACACACCGACGCCTGGGATGACCTTTTCGTGATATTGGAGGAGCATTGGACGGGAACCGGATTGGGCGGCATCATGCACTGCTTTGGCGGCGGGTGGGAGCAGGCGCGGCGCTCGCTGGAAATCGGATTTCTGGTGTCCTTTGCCGGCAACATCACTTATCCCAAGGCGCAACCGCTGCGCGACGTGGCCGTCCGCATGCCGCTCGACAGAATTCTGGTAGAAACCGACGCTCCCTGGCTGGCTCCCGCGCCCAATCGCGGCGAGCGTAACGAGCCTGCCTGGGTCGCGCAGACAGCGAACTGCCTGGCGGAGCTGATGGGTAAGGACCCGGCTGAAATCGCCACTGAAACCGCAAGAAACTTCCACCGGCTGTTTCCCGCCGAGCAAGTCATGGGAAACTGATAGAAGCACTGCGTTCGGCTGCCCTTTTGATCGGTTTGAGGGACGGGAGAAAAATGGCACAAGACAATTCGTTCGATAT
This sequence comes from uncultured Occallatibacter sp., assembly GCA_964552975.1. Classification (GTDB taxonomy): domain Bacteria; phylum Acidobacteriota; class Terriglobia; order Terriglobales; family Acidobacteriaceae; genus Telmatobacter. The sequence continues at coordinate 13,847 of CAZKJB010000028.1, forward strand.
CGTCAGCAAGGTCGACATCCAGGAGGTTCGCAACGCCATCGATCAGGCGATCAAAGAAATTCGCCAGCGCTTCGACCTGAAGGACACTCATTCTGAGGTCAACATGGAAGGCAACGACGCCATCCAACTTGCCTCATCCAACGATTACAAACTCGAAGCCGTGAAAGACATTCTGTGCCAGAAGCTGGTGAAGCGCGGTGTCTCGCTGAAGAACTTGACCTTTGGCAAAGTTGAACCGGCGGCCGGCCAAAGCGTGCGGCAAAAGCTCAGCCTGCAGCAGGGCATTCCGGCAGAAAAAGCCAAGGAGATCGTGCGCCTGATCAAGGATGCAAAGAAGAAGGCGCAGGCCAGCATCCAGGGCGATACCGTACGGGTATCGAGCAAGGACCGCGACGAACTGCAGTCGATTATCGCCATGCTCCGGGGCAGGGAAATGGGGCTGGAGTTGCAGTTTACGAACTACCGCACGAATTGAGGCCGCCCTCGTCAGGTCGCATTCAACTCTGTCGATGCTATAGAATCGGAGAACTTTGAGCACACTCAGCATCGCGACGGCAAAAGAGGTCTTCGAACTGCTACGGGAGGATCTCGTCGCGGTGGAGCAGGAGCTCGGCCGCGACGCAGCTTCGAGTGTCAGCACGATCACTGAGATTGCCGAGTACCTTCGCGAGGGCGGTGGCAAGCGCATCCGTCCTTCGCTGCTGCTGCTCTCGGCGCATCTGCTGCGCTACACAGGCCAGGGGGCTGTCCGTCTCGGTGCGGTGGTAGAGATGCTGCACACCGCAACGCTGGTTCACGACGACATTATCGACGGCGCCGATACCCGCCGCGGGCGTCCTTCGGCCAACACTACGTGGGGCAATGAAAAATGCGTGCTGGCGGGCGACTGGCTTTACATGCAGGCTTTCAAGGTCGCGCTCGAAGAGCGGAATCTGCGCGTGCTTGACCTGCTCATCGGTCTCACGCAGCAAATGGTCGAAGGCGAACTGCTGCAGATTCAAAAACTCGGCAAGTCGGTCTCCGAGGCGGAATACTACGATCTCATCTTTCGCAAGACCGCATGCCTTTTCTCGGTTTCAATGCGCCTGGGCGCGGTGCTCGCCGGCGCCACCGAAGCGGAGGAGACGAGCCTCGCCATGTATGGCCGCGCGGTGGGCCTGGCCTTCCAGATCGTCGACGACGTGCTCGACCTGACGGCCACCGAAGAGGTGCTGGGCAAGCCCGTGGCCAGCGATTTGCGCGAAGGCAAAGCCACGCTGGCCGTGATTCACGCCGCCGACCACGGCACCGCTGCCGATCGCAAAGCCATCCGTCGCGTTCTCGACGACCGCAGCTTTGAGAACGTGAGCCGCCAGCAAATCCGCGAGATTCTCGTCCGCAATGGTTCGGTGGAGTACGCAATGGCCGCGGCCGACCGCTACGCCGAGCAATCGAGCCAGGCTCTGGCTCAATTTCCTGACTGCGATTTCAAGCGCGCCCTCCTTTGGGTTCCCGATTTCGTGGTCGCGCGGGAGAAGTAGATGCCGAGCGGGAAACCGTTGTGGGCCGCCGTCGACCGCTATTTCGGCGAACTGATGGCGCCAACCGACGAAGATCTTAAAGCCGCTCTGAAGGCCAATCGCAAAGCCAAGCTGCCGCCCATCGACGTCTCTCCGGTGCAGGGGAAGTTTCTCCACGTGCTGGTCAGGATCACGCAGGCAAAGCGCGTGCTCGAGATCGGCACGCTGGGCGGCTACTCCACAATCTGGATGGCTCGCGCGCTGCCCGAGGGCGGCCGCATCGTGACGCTCGAGTATGCGCCGCATCATGCGGCAGTCGCGCGCGCCAATCTGCGCAGCGCGGGGCTCCTGAGCCGGGTTGATGTGCGCGTGGGCCCCGCGCTCAAAAGCCTCCCAAAGCTTGCCAAATCCGGCGGCGACCCGTTCGATTTGATCTTTATCGATGCGGACAAGGAAAACAATCCGCAGTATCTCGAGTGGGCGTTAAAGCTTTCGCGCCTGGGCACCGTGATCGTAGTCGACAACGTCGCCCGCCATGGGCGCATCATCCGGGCCGCAAGCGCGGATAAGGACATCCAGGGCACGCGCCGCTGCCTGGAGATGATGGCCGCGGAGCCTCGCCTCAGCGCGACGGCTTTGCAGACCGTCGGCGTCAAAGGCCAGGACGGATTTGCGATTGCCGTCGTCGTGCGCTGAGCTTCAATTCAAGCGTCAAGTCGAGCGTCCTGCACAATCGTTCCCTGGTGGTAGACGACCTTCCAGTCGTCATCCGTTTTCTGCCAGATGCTTGCGCGCCGCGTCAGGCGGCTCCCTTGCTGCAGCGGCGTGTACGTCAGCAGGTACATGTCGGCCGCCAACCTTCGGCAGAAGAAGTCGCTGGTCTCCCACACGTCCTCGTGCGGAGTCTTGGAGCGGCGCATCAATTCGTCGAGCACAAACTCGCGTGAGTAGCGCCGTCCCGACGCGCCGGTTTCCCAAAAATCGTCGGCCATCATCGGTTCAAGACTCTCTCGCGAGGTGCCGAACTCAGGATGATGAAAGATGGGTTCGCGGGCGGCAAGTGCGGCCAGGATCCCTGCAAGCTCGGGCGCGGTCGTCAGATTCGGTTCCATGGCAAAAATCATATCCGCTTCTGCAGCGGCAACCCTTCAAAGCCGCGCGAATTCACGTCTTGAATCTCTCCGGCCCATGGAATTCCAGCGTAGAATTCTCAATAACGTGAACCAGCGAATCGACAAGATACGTCAGCTTCTGAACGAGCTTGAGGCAGCGCCGGAGATGGCGTCGGGCGATCGCGATTTCTCCGCGCTCGAACTGCCAGCGATCGTTCAGGAGATCGTCGACGATCTGCAGCCGCTTCTCACGCCCTACGACGCTGCGTTTTACTGGTTCCTTTTCCGGCACTCGATCGCAAAAGACGGCGACCCTCATCTGCGCGTCAGCACGCGCCAACTGCGCACCGCGGTCGTCAAGTCGTCTTACTCGCAGGCTGAGGAGAATCCGGTTTCGTTGGGCAAGGTGCAGGAGACACTGCGCGCTCTCGAAAGCATCGGCGCTATCCGGAAAGAGGGCGAGCCCAATCGCGATGGAACTTTATACCGCGTGATGATCCCCGACGAGATCGAGGCCTGCCTCGAATTTCGCGCGGAGCGCACGGCAGAAGAACAGGAACTGAAGTTCCCGCCCTCCGGCAAGGACGAAAGCCTGCGCGAGGTCCGCATCGAGGCCTACGAACGCGACGGCTACGTCTGCCGCTATTGTCAAAAGCAGCTCACTCGCTTGACGGCTACGCTGGACCACGTGAAGCCCTTGGCCGAAGGCGGCGATAACAGCCTTGAGAATCTGGTGACGTCCTGCCTGGATTGCAATACGAAGAGAAACAAGACGCACGGCGAATCGAAACTCTAGCTATCTTTCATCATCCTGCGTAGCGCCGCCGCATAATTTTCCGGCAACGGTTTGCGCTGCATTTGATCGTCGCAGACCACGTGCACTGTCTCGCCTTCCGCCAGGAGCTCCCGCTCTGTTTCCTCTTGAATTGGCTTGCGGTAAATCTTGTAAGCGAACTTCAACACGCTTCCGCGCAGCCAGGCGGGCCGCGTCTCGATCAAAATCTCATCGTCGTAGCGGGCTGGGGAGCGGTAGCGGCAGCGCGCTGCAACGACCGGCAAAATGCAGCCGTGATCTTTTTCGAGGATGCTGTAGGCGAACCCGAGCGAGCGCAGCAACTCTACGCGCCCCAATTCAAACCAGACGAGGTAGTTGGCATAGTAGACGATGCCCATCTGGTCGGTTTCGGCATAACGCACTCGTACCTGCGTGGTCACTGCCATCGTGCTTTGGCTCTCATGCAGAGAACGGACCCCTGACCGCTGATCTCCGAACTCTGTTTTTTCACGGTTTGATGTGCGTGAACAACCCCAGCTTGCTTACGTCGTTAAAGATAACGAAGGCAAAGAAGGCCATCAGCACCACGAACGCGGCCTGATAGATGCGCTCTTTGATCACGACACTGATGTCGTGGCGGATCAAGCTCTCGATGATGAGCAACAGAATCATGCCGCCGTCGAGAATCGGAAAGGGCATCAAGTTCAGGATTCCCAGTTGCAGGCTGATCTGACCGGCCAGGCCGAACTTTGAAAACCATCCCTTCATCTCGGCTGCTTCGCCTGCGGCGCGCGCAATACCTACGGGACCCATGAGCTGGGTAACCGAGAGCCTGTGCGTAAAGAGCCGCTGCAACACCTCAGCCACAAGCAGCGAATTGTTCTCGAAGAAGTTGACTGACTCGCTCATTGCGGCCGACATCGAAAGGGGCTTGTCGACGATGGGAATTGGCTTGGAATCAAAGCCCAGGATGTATCCCCCTGCAAACTCAGGGGTGGCAACGATCTGGACCGTGGCGCCGTTGCGCAGCACAACGAGCGTAACCGGCTTGCCGCCGCCCGCTTGCATATAGGCCCGCAATGTATTCACAAAATGGAAAGCGTGGCCGTCGACTGACTCGATCTCGTCGCCGGCGCGCAGCCCGGCTTTTTCCGCAGGCGAGCCCGCCACCACATCTGCCACGGCAATGGGGCCGGGCAAATACTCCGGCGAAATTCCCTCGTCCGACAGATCGAAGGAGTCGCTCTTGGCGGTGGCCGGCACCTGCATGGACAATTGCAGCGTCTGTCCCGCGCGCTGCACGGTAAGGGGAACCGTCTGGTTGGCATTCAACCGCGAGTGCTCGTACACCTGTTCCCAGTCGGGGTTATTGAAGTTATCGAAGCGAGTGATCACATCGTCGGGTTCGAGCCCCGCCTGAGC
>CAZKJB010000028.1:18754-21257 GCA_964552975.1 uncultured Occallatibacter sp.
CCGGTCATTTTGACAAAGCCGCCCAGCGGCAGCAGGCAAACTTTGTAGTCGGTGTCCCCGTATTTGAAGCCGAAGAGACGCGGTCCAAAGCCGAAAGAAAATGCCTCGACACGCACCCCGCAGAGCTTGGCCACGATGAAGTGCCCAAACTCGTGGACTACGACCATCACTCCGACCAGGACGATAAATGCAGCGGCAGAAACCAGAAACTCATGCATAGATGATCGGTTTTTCCTTCGGCAAAGCGCAGCCCGGCAGCCTGCGCCCGTTTTGGCTCATGCGAGCAAAGCCCGGGCCCGCTCTCGCGCATCCCGGTCGGAGGCAAGCACGCCCGCGATGGTCGCCGGATGCGCCTCCGGCGTGGCCGCGAGGACTTTTTCAATTGTACGCGGGATGCCCGTAAACGGAATACGTCGTTCGAGGAAGGCTCCCACGGCCACTTCGTCGGCCGCATTCAGGGCAATGCAGTGCGCGCCGCCCTTTTCGGCGGCCTCAAAGGCCAGCCTGAGGCACGGAAAACGCTCGAAATCGGGCTGTTCGAATTCGAGATGCCGCAGTGCCCCGAGGTCAAAGGTCAGCGAAGACGCAGGCCGCTCCGGCCATGCCAGCGCATAGAGAATAGGGAGTCGCATGTCGGTGATGGAAATCTGTGCCAGGATCGATCCATCCACGAATTCCACCAGCGAATGTACCGTTGATTGAGGGTGGATGGTGACCCGTACCTGGCTCGGCGCAACGTCGAACAGCCGGCAGGCCTCGATGATTTCAAGCCCCTTGTTCAGCATGGTGGCCGAATCGACCGTGATGCGCCTCCCCATTACCCACGTGGGATGCTTGAGCGCCTGCTCAGGCGTAATGCTCTCAAATTGGTCGAGCGCGAGCTGGCGGAACGGCCCGCCTGAGGCTGTGAGCCATATTGTCTTCACTTCAGAATGGGCGCCAACGCGAAGGCACTGGTGCACCGCGTTGTGCTCGCTGTCGATGGGCAGGATGGGAACCTTGCGCTCGCGCGCGGCAGCAGTGAGAATCTCGCCGGCGGCTACCATGCACTCCTTGTTGGCCAGCCCTACCGGCTTTCCGGCAAGGATGGCCGCGTGCGTTGCCTCAAGTCCCGCGACACCGACAATCGCCGAAACCACAAAGTCTGCTTCAGGCAATGTTGCGCAGGCAATTGTGCCCGCAGTCCCATGCACGGTCTCGATTCCGGTAACGCCAGCTTGGCGAAATCGCGAAGCCAATTCTGCAGCCAAGTCTTCGGTCGCAAGGGACACGACGCGCGGCCGCCAGCGCAACGATTGCGCAAAGGCTCCTTCGACATTGCGGCCTGCAGCAAGCGCAGCAACGGAATAGCGCTCAGGGAACTGCTCAACGATGGAGAGTGTGCTTTTGCCGATGGAGCCGGTAGAACCGAGAATGGCGAGTCGCTTCAAAAAAACAGAACCTGGAAGCTTTCTTAGAATCCTTGGCGAATAACCTGAGCGTACCATAGCACCGGAGCGGCCAGAAGCAGCGCGTCGATGCGATCCAACACCCCGCCATGGCCCGGCAAGAGGCTGCCTGAATCCTTCACTCCCGCCGACCGCTTCAGGCCCGATTCCGCCAGATCGCCCACCTGGCCGGCAATGTTCACCACGGCAGCGAGCACAAGCCAATACCAAAGATCGTCGGGATATGAAAGCAGCGCAATATCCCACTTCTGCAGCAGCGTGGCCAACTGCACGAGTCCGGCGGTTACAAGCAAGCCCCCAGCCAGCGAAGCCACTGCGCCCTCCCAGGTTTTGCCAGGGCTCAGGGTCGGCGCCATCTTATGCCGGCCCCAAGCGCGGCCCACATAGTACCCGGCGGTGTCTCCCGCCCAGATGACGCAAAGCAGAAAAGTGATCAGGGAGGGGCCGTTCGCCAGAGCCTTCAGAGTAGGCAGGGCGAGCAGCGTCAGCCCGGTATAGAGAAGGCAGAAGATCGACGCGGCGGCGTCGGCAATCATCTCCTCAACCGGCTTGAGGAACGTGCAATACACCAGCAGCCCAATGCCCAGCGCGCCGAAGGTGGCGGGAATCTCCTCAGGCCATTGAAAATTGACGACAAACAGCGCCACGAGGGCGACCAACACGGCAATCCGCGGCGGATTCGCTCCGCAGCGTTTGGTCAGAAAGATGTACTCCCATCCGGCGAGCACCGAAATCCCGGCCACGGCAAGTGAAAACAGCCATTGCCACCTGGGGCCGAGAAAGACGAGAAGCAGGACGATTGGGATGAGAACAAGCGCTGTGAGAACACGTTTCATTCACGGTCGAGGATACACCGCCGGGCCAAACCCCCAGCGTTACTAAAGAAACTGAGCTGGAATGAGAAATTGAGCCCGATTGCGAAACTGATCCTGAATTTTTGATCAATTTGTCCGGATCGCACGCCGAGGAAAACCGTTGCGGCCGTCAGCTCGCCGCGATCTTCATCTGCTCGGGATCTTCTTCCACTTCGCCGCAGTCTTCGCCGATTCCGCCGT
>CAZKJB010000029.1:0-20307 GCA_964552975.1 uncultured Occallatibacter sp.
TAACCTCGATCCCATCGAGGCCCTCCGCTACGAATAGCTCCAAAGGCAACATTTTTTGGCCCGTTAGCCGCCCTGCCTTCACCCGAATTGTCCATGAACATTCAGGTACCCCCGCCCCTCCTCAGCCGTCCAATCTCCAATGCGCAAATTCCAGCGCAGGTATACTAAAGCTTGGCAAAAGCATCAGGCTAGACCCCCCCTTCTCAAGCCTTTTTTGCCGCTGGGGGAATCCCTTGAAAGTTCCCTTGGAAGCAGCCCGGCGTTTCCTCGGGGGAGAAGGAAGCAAATGGCGTCACTGCTTGAAACCATTCATTCTCCCGCCGACCTCAAGCGCCTCAGCTATCCATCGATGGTCGAACTCGCCGATGAGATTCGCGCCTGCCTCATCCAGACCCTTTCCAAGACCGGCGGCCATCTGGGCCCCAACCTCGGCGTAGTCGAACTAACCATCGCCCTGCACGCCGTCTTCGAAACGCCACAGGACCGGATCCTGTTCGACGTCAGCCACCAGGCATACGTCCATAAAATGCTCACGGGCCGTCTCGACCGCCTGAGCACCATCCGCCAGCCCGGCGGACTGAATGGCTTCATGCTCCGCACGGAAAGCGAGCACGATTGCTATGGCGCCGGCCACGCCGGTACCGCGCTTTCCGCCGCCCTCGGCATGGCCGTGGCCCGCGACCTGGCCGGCGGCAACGAGCACGTGATCGCCGTTGCCGGCGACGCCGCCTTCACCAACGGCATCTCCTTCGAGGCGCTCAACAATATCGCCGAGCAAACCAAGCGCATGATCATTGTGCTCAACGACAATGAGTGGTCCATCGATCGCAACGTGGGTGCGGTCGCGCGCTACTTCCATCGCATCGTCACCAACGAGCACTACCAGCATCTGCACGACCGGGCTGCGCGCCTCATCGAGCGCTTCGCCGGCAAAACCGCCATCAAAGTCGTGCGCCGCGCTGAAGAGGCCGCCAAGAGCATGTTGTGGCCCTCGATCCTCTTTGAGGAGTTCGGCCTGGAATACTTCGGCCCCATCGACGGCCACAACCTGCCGTTGCTCGTCGAATCTTTCAAGTTCCTCAAGTCCCTCAATCACCCCGTACTGCTGCACGTGCTCACGCAAAAGGGGCGCGGCTTCCAGCCTGCAATCGACGGCCAGAAGAAGTTTCACGGCCTCGGTCCATACGATCCTGAAACGGGCATGACTGCGACCGCCGTTCCCACATACTCTGAGGTCTTCGCCAACACGCTCGCCGATCTGGCCTCAATGGATCCGCGCATCGTCGCCATCACCGCGGCCATGCCCAACGGCACCGGCCTCGATCTCTTCCGCCCGCGCCATCCGCGTCGCTACTTCGACGTTGGCATCGCAGAGGAGCACGCTGTCCTCTTCGCCGCCGGCATGGCTACGCGCGGTTATCGCCCGGTCTGCGCTATCTACTCCACGTTCCTGCAGCGCGCCTTCGACCCCATCGTTCACGATGTTTGCTTGCAAAAGCTGCCCGTTCTGTTTTGCATGGATCGTGCCGGCCTCTCCGGCGACGACGGACCCACGCATCACGGCCTCTTCGATATCGCCTATCTGCGCGGCATCCCCGAGATCGTTCTCATGGCGCCTAAAGACGAAGATGAGCTGGCAGACATGATGAAGACCGCCATCACGCTCCCCGGTCCCAGCGCCATCCGTTATCCTCGCGGCGCAGTCGCCGGTGTCGCGCGCAAGTCCGAGCCGCAGGTTCTTCCCATCGGCAAAGCAGAAGTCATCGCAGACGGCTCCGACGTTGCCATCTTCGGTCTCGGTCCCATGATCTCCCTGGCGCGCGAGCTGGCCGCGGTCCTTGAGCGCGATGCCTACTCCGCTGCCGTCATCAATCCCCGCTTCGTCAAGCCGCTCGATCGCGAAATGCTCGCCCGCTATGCCGCGCGCGTCACCGCCTTCGTCACCTTTGAGGATCACGTCAAGATGGGTGGCTTCGGCTCAGCAATCGTCGAGGCTCTCGACGATATGAACCTCAGTGTTCCCGTTGTCCGCATCGGCTGGCCCGATCAATTCATCGAGCACGGCAAGATCGACGCGCTCCGCGCCCGTTACGGCCTCACGGTCGAAGCAGCTCTCGCGCAGGTTCTGCCGCTTCTCGCGCGCCGCCGCCGCCCCACTCTCGTCGCAAGCTAGATAGAAATTCATCGCTCGCGTAAGAAAAAAAGACCTGTCATCCTGAGCGAACGAAGTTCGCGAGAGCGGACGGAGCGAGTCGAAGGACCTGCGGTTGCTTGTCTCGAGTTTCGCCGCGAATCTCTGAGACAGCAGACTAAGCAATCCTGATATTGAACGCGCGAGGTGAAGAGGGGAATCGATCCTTTCGCGATTCGTCACTCCGACCCAACGTCAAAACTCGTTAACCTGCTTGCCTGCGCCCAAGCTGACGCCCGGCCGCAATGTATCCTCCTCTGTATGCCGTCTCAGACCCATTTTTCCCGCTGGCCGCGCCGCTGGCCGCTGTGGGTCGCCGCCGGCCTCATCTTACGTCTCGTCTTCATATACTTTCCCCGTCCAATCGACCCTGACACATGGGACTATCTCCAACTCGGCCACAACTTTCTCCATCAGGGCATTTATGGTGTGGGGGACGGCAACGACATTGCGCCAACGCTCTTTCGGCTGCCTGGCTATCCTATCTTTCTCGGCGTCTTTGAGCTTCTCTTCGCGCGCATCTGGCCCAACACCTGGTTCACTACTGTCTTCCTCGCGCAGTCAGGCGCCGCAATTGGCGCGGGTTTGCTCCTGGCCGCATTCGCGCGCCAGCATCTCTCCGGTCGCGCTGCCGAAGTTGCGCTCGCGCTCGCCATGCTCTGCCCCTTCACCGCGGTTTACGATGCCACCGCCCTCACCGAGTCGTTTTCTTTCTCCCTCGTTGCTCTCGGTATTTATGCCGCAGGCCGCGCTCTCGCGGCTCAAGCTGCGGGTCGTCACGATCTTTGGGCACTGATCCTTGCCGGCTGCGCCGCAGGCCTCGCGATGCTTCTTCGCCCCGATGGCGCCGTCCTCCTCGCTGACCTCGCTGGCGGAATCTTCTTCTACTCCCTTCGCCGTTCCCGCGCCGCCCAATCCGCGCAAGCCGCGCTCCGAAGTGCTTTTTCGTCCGCCTTCATCGTTTGTCTCGTTGCGCTTCTCCCGCTCGTTCCCTGGACCCTTCGCAACTTTGCGCAATTCCACGTCTTTCAGCCTCTCGCGCCACGCTACTTCAACGATCCCGGCAGTCGCGTCAATCTGGGCTTCTACCGCTGGGTGCGCTCGTGGTCCATCGAGTTCGTCACCACCGCAAATGTCGTTTGGAACGCTGGTGAAGGCCCCCTCGATCCAGCCGACCTTCCGCCGCGCGCCTTCGACTCGCCCCGGCAACGCGAAGAGACCTTGCGCCTCATCGCCGACTACAACCTTCACGATGACATCACAGCCGCGCTCGACGACCGCTTCGGCGCCATCGCCGATGAGCGCGTTCGCGCTCGTCCCTTCCGCTACTACGTCACCCTTCCAGTGCTGCGTGTTGCCGACATGCTCCTGCGCCCGCGCACTGAAGATTTCTATCTCGATGTCTTCTGGTGGCGCTGGAGCGTCCATCCCGCCCAAACCATCGCCGCCATTCTTCTTGGTCTCATCAATCTCGCTTACGTCGCCGCTGCAGTGTGGGCCTTCCTCGCCCGCCGCGTCCCATGGGCGCTGATGCTCGGTGCATATCTTGTACTGCGCTTCGCGCTTCTCGGCGTGATCGAGCATCCCGAACCGCGCTACACGCTGGAGTGTTTTCCCATCTTCATCGTTGCCGCCGCTGCTGCGCTCACCCGCTCCAAGCCTTGCGCCGCTTCTGCGTTTTCGCCCTCCCTTCCCATCCAGCCCCAATTCCCTGTGCGACAATCCTCTTCAGGCTGATTTTTTCATGCGAGTGAATCGATTTTTGTTTATGTTCGCGTGCGGATTGGCCCTGGCCTCCGCCCCGGCGTGGCCGCAAGCCGAGCCAGCCGCGGGTCCCGTCCCACTCGTCCTCGCAGGCGGCACTCTGGTCGATCTCACCAATTGGGGCCAGTCGGCCCGCGACTTGCACGATGTCATTGTCGTCATCCGCGAAGGCCGCATCTCCGATGTCGGCTTGCCCGGCGACGTTGCCATTCCTAAGGGCGCCCGCATTATTGACTGCACTGGAAAGTTCATCATCCCCGGCCTCGTTGACGGCTTTGCCGGCCTGAACTCTCAGGCTCAGGCCAACGCCAATCTCTACATGGGCGTCACCACCGTCGTTGCCCGCGCCGACAACGAGCACGGCTTCGTTGATTCCAGCGCCCAGCCCAGTCCTCACGTCTACCCCATTGACACTGTCGGCGTCACCGACAACTGGAGCCTGCTCGCTCGCCGTACTGAATGGATTTCAAAGCTCCGCGAGGGCGCGCATCCTGTCGAGCTCAGCCCTGAAGATACGGCCCGCCAAATGGCCGAGACCGCCCATCTCGGCACGCGCGTCCTTCTCCTCACTCCCCATCTCACGGCCGCCAACTCGCAGTGGATCATTGCTCATGCTCACGAGCTGGGCCTCGCCACCTACGGCATCTTCGTCGCCACGCCCTACCGCGTCGGCATCGAGGCCGGCGTGGATGCGCTTGTGCACATGGACAAATATGGTCTCGGCGTCATTCCCGACGAGTTGGAACGTCCCCTCGTCGACGACCCCGAAGGCTCCGCCGCCGACACGGCCTACGACTACTCCGAGCGCATTCCGCCCGCTGATCCACGCATGCGCAACTACGCACACTTTCTCGGCACGCATCGATCCGCGCTCATGCCCACCTTTTCGCTCTACTATGCCGAACTGCCCAGCCATCGCAATCTATGGAAGGAGCCTGCCGCCGCCCTCCTCGATCCCGCTCGCATGTTTCATCCCACTGACCCCGCCACCGGTGAAATGGTGTACCCGCTCGCTTCCTGGACGCGCCATCTGCCCGCAGCCGCTCAGCGCTGGATGGAAGAAGACCTGCAAAAGAAAGCCGGCCTCACCGCGATGCGTCTCTGGCGCATTAACGAGACCATCTTCTCCAACTTCCCCCACTACCTCGCCGGCTCCGGCGCTGACGCGATGGGCACCATGCCCGGCATCTCTCTGCACACCGAGCTTGAGCTCCTGGTCCGCCTGGGACTTTCTCCCCGCGAAGCTCTCGCCGCCGCCACTAACAACTACTCTCTCCAGTTCGGTTGGAATGAACTGGGCCTGATTGCCCCCGGCCGCCGCGCTGACATCCTCGTCGTCGACGGCGATCCCACCGTCAACATCTGGAACGCCCGCCGCATCTCTTCCGTGATCCTCGAAGGCGAAGTCCTCGACCGCGATGCCCTTCTCCATCTGAAACGCTGACGCACGCGCACCCGCCGAGCCTCAATGTCGTTCACTCTTTCACTCGCTCCCCTGTCTTTCTTGTCACCTTGTAACCTCGTTCCATTCTTCGTCCCCGAGCCTCCATCATTTACCCTTGATCTCGTAGGTTGATATCAGCACCCGTTCCCGCCATCATGTCGCGAGCCCCATCCAAAAACCAATCCGGCCGCCCTCACCGTGACCGGTGGCTGCTTCTGATTGCCCTCGATAAGTTCCTGCACGCCTTCCTGTTCGTCGTTATCGGTTTCGGCGCGCACCGCCTGCTCCACAAAGACATTGCCGACGAAGTCGATCTTCTCGCCCGTCATCTCCACTTCGATCCCGAGTCGCGCCTTATCAATTTCATCCTTGAGAAGGCCTCGCTCGTCAATGACCCGGAATTGCGCCGCATCGGCTTCGTTGCTTTCTGCTATGCCGGCATTTCGCTCGCGGAAGGCATCGGCCTCTATCTCGAAAAGGCCTGGGGCGAATTCCTCACCCTCGCCATCACCGCTTCCTTCCTGCCTTGGGAGATATTTGAGATCTCCCGCCGCATCACATGGATCCGCGTCGGCCTGCTCACAATCAACCTCCTCGTCTTCGCCTATTTGCTGCAACTGGTCATCGCACGCGCTCGCCATCGCGCCGGCGCCCGCAAGCGCTAGCCCAAGTTCTCGCTAATCCTTGAACTCTGCTGCTAAATGCGAAGGGGGGAATTGCCCCCTCCCTGATCTCTGCATGAGATCAGGAAATGGAAAATAATTCCCCCTTCGATAAATCGCCTCGCGCTTGGTTTCGCGCGCGCCCGTTACTTCGTACTGCAGCCGCCCACTAGTCTTCCCCCCGGCACCGCCATCGTTCCATCAAGCACCTTGGGAATGTCGCCAAGCGCCGTCGGCGGCGCCAGGTTAAAGAACACTCCCGAGCACTCGATTTCCCCATTCAAGTGGAAGAGCGCAAAGGTTCCCACGGCCCCGCCGGTATAGGTCACCTTGCTGCCCTTGATCAGGTTGTCACTGGCCACAACATCTCCGCCCGATTCCAGCGCCTTCAGCCACAGCACTTCCCACGGACTGTTGTCCCCGGCATTCGAGTCACCGGTGAATCCCAGTTCCTGTGCCAGGCCGTCTGCCCTCATCACCGCGTTCAAATGCGAAATCGACGGCTCGACCGCCTCGGGTGCCGCGCCCGTTGGCAGCGCCGGTATCGGCGCGGACACGTCGGGCTTGGTCAACGAGTCGAGGTATGCATCGATCGCTTGCGCAATCGACCGCTTGTCCCGTTCGGCATCCGCCTGGTCTGCACCCGCTGGCGGCGCGGCCGTTTTCGCGCCCCCTCCGCCCGCATTTTCGTCCAGGCATCCGCGTGCCGTCATCAATGCCATGAACTTCGATAAATAAGGCGAGCGCGTTTCGTTCACAGTCACCAGCGAGTGCGGAGCATACGTGTCAGGAATGACCACCGGCACGCCCAGCCCTCTCAGGTGTCCTGCAATATCGTTCATCAGCGTCTGATCCAGAATGTTGCCTTGCACCGGAGTCTTCACCGTCGTGGTCGAAAGCAGGGCCTTCGCAAACCCCAGCGCCTGGCTCTCGGGGAACAACCCCATCACCGTCGAAAGAAGCCCCCGCTGGGCCGCCTTCGTGCAATAGCGATTGCCGCGCGCCGTCAGAATATCCATCGTCGAGATGTCCGAGCGCCACAGTTGGAAATCGGAAAGCGCCGTGGAATCCGAGGAAAGAATCACCACTCCCGGTGCGTTGCTCATCGCGCCCTTTGCAGCGCATTTTGCATCGGCAGCGCCCAGGTTCTGCGCAATGTTGCAAGCTACAGCCGAGCTCTCTGCATCCATCGCGCTATAGGTGAACATCTCTGACTCGATTGCGAATCCGAGCTTGGGCTGCGCGGCATTGCTGTTATCCGGCGCTGCAGTCTTGTCACTTGATTGAGCCGGCGCCTTAGCCGCCGCGGCACACCCCACCGCAACCGCCAGCACCACCACTGAGCATCGAACTGCCCAGTTAAAGCGCTTCCACTTACCCATGTCGTACCTCCGGTTTTCGATTGGGGGGGACAAATCGCTGCGGGAAACACCGAAAAAGGGCGATGCTCGGCTGCTGCCCTCGTCGGATGCTCCGCGGCCCGAAGCCAATCCTATCACCGTTTCCTGAGAGAGCCTGTCACGTTCTTTTGATCACGCATTACCCTCATGCGCCACATGCGATTACCGACGAACTCATTGCTCGAAAAGACGCAATCTCTGGCGGCAACCTCAGACCCAGGCGCTCTTGCCCCTCCGTTCGCCTCGCGCCTTTGCCCGCTGATGCAGTATCGTTCTTGTGAAAGAGAATTGAATGCGAACCGCGGAACTTCTCGCTCCACTCACATTCCAGCTTGCCGACTGGCGCATTGACGATCCCGGTCCCGGCGAAGTGCAGGTCCGGGTTGAGGCCGTAGGCATTTGCGGGTCCGACATGCACGCCTGGTCTGAGGGCGCGGTCGGCGGACTGCCCAATGTCTACCCCATGGTCCTCGGCCACGAGTCCTCGGGAAAAATCGTGAAGACCGGCGCCGGAGTTACCTCGCTCGCGGCGGGCGACCGCGGGGCGCTCGAGCCTGCGTTTTATTGCTATCACTGCGAATTCTGTTTGAGCGGGCACCACAACGTATGCGCCAACATTCGCTTCGCCAGCAACCCTACGCACCCCGGCTTCTTCCGTGAACTGGTTAACTTGCCGGTTGGCAACTTTTTGCCCATCCCCGCCAAAATGTCGTTTGGTGAAGCTGCCCTCGCCGAGCCACTCGCAATTGCCGTGCATTCCCTCCGGCTTGCGTCCATCCGTCCGGGCGAAAGCGCAGCGGTCATCGGTGCTGGGCCCATCGGTCTTCTGACCATCGCCGCGCTCAAAGCCGCTGGAGCCGGGCGAATCTGGGCAATCGAACCGATTGCTCACCGTCGCGACTTGGCGCGAGGAATCGGCGCTGACGTCGCTCTTGAGCCCGATGAAGCTCTCGAAGAGATCCTCAAGGCAACAGGCCAGTGCGGCGTCGACTGCACAATTGATTGCGCAGCCGGAGAACATACCACCAATCAGGCTCTTCAACTCACCCGCAGCGCCGGTCGCGTCGCCCTCACGGGGATTCACACAACTTCCTCAGTATCGCTCGAAGCCTCCGTGATGCGGCGCAAGGAGCTCACCCTCTTCAACGTCCGCCGATCGAACCACGAAACGGAAGAAGCTCTCGAGATGCTTGAGACAAACCCCGCGTGGTTTGCGCCGCTGCTCACTCACACCAGGGATATCGATCACATCGACGAGGCCTTCGCCATCGCCAGCCAGTATCGCGACGGGGTCGGCAAGATGATCATCCGCCCCTAGCACAACTTCGTCGCGGGTTGACCGTGCTCAGTTCGCGCCTGCTAGCGCAAACGCAACATACATTCCTCCCGCCCCAGACTTCGGGTCGCGTCCTCCGCTTGCGGCAATCACCACGTACTGCCGTCCATTGATCATGTAGCTTGATGGAGTCGCCACGCCGGCAAACGGGAGTTCCGTCTCCCAAAGTATCTTTCCCGTTTGCGTGTCGAATGCGCGAAATCGCCGGTCGTACACCGTCGCCCCAATAAACAAGACGCCCCCTGCGGTCACAATCGGTCCGCCATAGTTCTCGGTCCCCGTGTCCTTCATTCCCTGCGCGGCCAATTCGGGATACTCCCCAAGCGGAACTTTCCAGAGATACTTTCCCGTTCTCAGGTCAATCGCATTCAGCGTGCCCCAGGGGGGCGCGATCGCTGGATATCCGTCCGGATCGAGAAATTTGCGGTAGCCGGTAAACGCGAATTCGTTGGCGCTGGTTTCTGCCGCGGCACTTGTTTCCGGCGCGGCTTTTGGTTCCATCGCTTCTCCCCGCCGCAAAGCGTCCCCCGGTCGCCCAGCATCTCCCGATTTTGGACCATCTCCCTCGTGCAGATATTTCAGAAGCGCCTTAAGCCCATCGTCGCTGATGTTTGGGAATGCGGGCATCCGCCCTGCACCATTCCTGATCTTGCTTGCAATCTGTTCGGCTGTCAGCCGGCTGTCGATGTTCGTCAATGAAGGAAAAGTTGGCACAGATCCCGAACGGTCCGCGCCATGGCAAACGGCACATTGCTTGCTGTATATTTGCGCCCCCGCGCTCCCGCCTTTCTTTGGCGCTGTAAGGCCGCCCGTCCATGCCATCTCAGTTGAGTTCACATAAAGAACGCCGGCCACCGGATCAATCGCCGGACCGCCCCACTCCCCGCCGCCATCGAATCCAGGAAAAATCACTGTCTGCTTGTCAACGGCAAAGGGATAAAACTGCCCGTTGCTGCGAAACTCTCTGAAAGCCTTCACCGCCCACTCATGCGCCTCCACAGTGCGCGTGGTCAGCATCTCTTCAGTCAGAAGTTGCCGCGCAAAGGGTTCAGGCAACTCCGGCTTCGGCTGCGTCGCAGAAGTAGTCTCACCCGGAACCGTGCTGGCAGCGTAAGCAACCTCATTGACGGGAAACAACGGCCCTCCCGTGAGCCGGTCGAAGAGATAGAGATATCCCTGCTTGGTTGTCTGCGCAATTCCTACCACGGTCTTTCCGCCGCGCCGAATTGTGAACAGCGCAGGCGGCGCCGGAAAGTCGCGATCCCAGATGTCGTGATGTACTCCCTGGAAATGCCACAGCCGCTTGCCGGTATTCGCATCAAGCGCCAGCAGCGTATCGGCGTAAAGATTGTTTCCCACGCGATCGCCGCCGTAAAAATCCATCACCGCCGAGCCGGTCGGCGCATACAAAATGCCCCGCTTCGCATCGAGCGACATCCCCGCCCAGTTGTTGGCTGCTCCCGCGGTTTTCCACGCTTCCGCGGGCCATGTCTCGTACCCCGCCTCGCCGGGATGAGGGATGGTGTGAAAGCTCCACACGAGCTTTCCGGTACGCACATCGAAGGCGCGTATATCTCCCGGTGGCGACGGGTGTGTCTCCGGATTCCGTCCCCCAACGATAATCAGGTTCTTGTAAATGATCCCCGGCGTGGTCAGCGCAACCGATTGCTCCTCAAAGTTCCCCCGCAGGTCTTTGCGTAAATCGATACGGCCGCCCTCGCCAAATGAGGCCACCGGCTTGCCGGTCTTGGCGTCCAGGCAGTACAGAAAGTTCATCACTCCGGCCAGAATCCGTTCCTCTTTGCCGTCCGTCCAGTAGGCAACGCCCCGTGCCGGCTGCGTGCCGTTAATTCCTGAATCGAACTTCCATCGCAGCCTGCCGGTCGCAGCATCGAGCGCCACCACCTTTTGCGTTGGCGTATACGCGTACAACCTCCGGCCCACCACTAGCGGATTGTCCTGAATCCCGCCGCTCTCACCGGTATCGAAGGTCCAGGCCACTTTCAGCCGCTGCACATTCGCGCGATTAATTTGCTTGAGTCGCGAGTAGTGGTCGCCATCCGGCCCGCCATTGTAGGCAGTCCAACCGGTCGAGTTTTGCGCCACGCAGATCCCGCACGATGCGCAGAACAGAAAGACTCCGGGGAGTTGGATACATCGATTCTTTCTCAATCGAACCTTCCCTGCCCGCCTCAGATTATAGTTTGATAGCAATGGCATCAGGGCGACCCAGTCCGGCACAGCCAGGGAGGCAACTATAATCCGCGCAATTCAACGCAGAACTTCGCCGGCTCGGGCTTCGACTGCAGTCGGGTTCCTGCTTCTGTCGGCATCAGTGCCGGCAACAGGGACGCCAAACATGAACGCGCCCACGAACCCACCGCAGACGGCAGTCTTGCACGCGACCGTTACCATCACCGGAGGCTTGTCATTCACCGGGTCCTATGACGATCGCCTGCCAATCCGCGCCTGTGCCGACGTCGCGAAGGGCGGGACAAGCTTGCCTGGCAGCTCGGGCGTTGCCATGTTCAATGTGCCGGTGCCTCCATTCAAACCAGACGGCAGTGCCGGGCCGGTCAGCGGCGGCCACACCTTCTCCACGGATGCTGCGGCCTCGCCTTATCACGGGCCGGGCACATATACGGGTTCCGGATTGAGCGCGACCCAATTGGACGCAGACACGCTGCCCGGTGATCAGGAGACTCATATCTTCGCTTTTCCAACCGGCATCGGAGTGATGATCGTCAACGTCGACGCTTCGGGCTCGTTCCAGTTCAGCGGCCTCGAGGATCCTGGCAGTGTCAAAATCTCTGGCCAGGTCGTCTGGACTTGCTCCTAGCAGCGCCGTCAGCATTCCCGCGCTCAGACAGCTTGAGCCGTCCCTCATTTTGCTTCTCCGCTTCTTTCATTTGCAGCCAACGGCAGCGACCGGCGAAAATCGGTGTGACATGCGAATCAAGAAAGCGGTAATCACGGCGGCCGGAAGCGGGCAACGCAACCTTCCCATACAAACGCTCTTCGATCAGCAGGGCACAGAGCGCTCCGTCCTTAGCCTCATCGTCAGAGAAGCGGTGCGAGCCGGCATCGACGACATTTGCATCGTGGTGTGGCCCGGCGACGAGGAGCCATACGCCAAGCTGCTGTCCGACGACCAGGCGCGGCTGACCTTTGTGCGCCAGACAGAGGCTCGCGGCTACGCGCATGCCATCTTCTGTGCCCGCGACTTTGTCAAAGATGAGCCATTCCTCCACTGCGTAGGCGACCACATCTACGTGGGCTCCGAGCCCGGCGGGTGCGCCCGGCAGTTGGTTGAAGTGGCCACTGCCGAAGACTGCGCCGTCTCGGCGGTGCAGGTGACACGCGAGAGTCTTCTTCCCCGCTATGGCACTGTAGGTGGCCAGCAGGTACCCGGCAAGCCGGGGTTCTATCGTGTCGAGGCTGTGCTTGAAAAGCCCAACCCGACTGAAGCGGAACAGCGCCTCATCGTTCCCGGCCTGCGCAGTGGGCATTACTTGTGTTTTTTCGGCATGCACGTGCTCACCCCGGCCATCTTTGACATCCTGTCCGCCACGCTCTCCGGTGCGCCGAACGGGCGCGCGAACCTGTCTTCGGCGCTCGCCGAGTTGGCTCAGCGCGAGCAGTATCTGGCCGTCATCGAAAAGGGTCAACGCTTCGACATCGGCGTAAAGTACGGCTTGTTCACCGCGCAACTCGCCTTGGCGCTTAACGGTGACGACCAGGCCCAGGTACTTGCTGAACTCGTGAATGTTCTGGCTGCTCGCAACATGCGCTCGGAAGAGGGGGCAGTCGATTGAGCGAACTGTGGACGATCATTACGGCGACGGAGCCGGCAGTTCGCAACTTACCTCTCGATGCATTCTGCCGGCGCGCTACAACCGAGCAACTGCTTGCCGAAGCGGCTGAACTCGAACGCCACAGGCACTTGAGCGAAAACCTCTACGAGCGCGTCCGCGCGTTGT
This sequence comes from uncultured Occallatibacter sp., assembly GCA_964552975.1. Lineage (GTDB taxonomy): Bacteria > Acidobacteriota > Terriglobia > Terriglobales > Acidobacteriaceae > Telmatobacter. Next base: position 12,778 of record CAZKJB010000029.1, read on the forward strand.
TTTTCCTTTACGCGATCCACCGCTTCCATCTGGCCGCAAGGCCCGAAACCGGTGGCCGCACGCTAATCCCCTTCAGCGGCTATGACAAGCTGCTCCGGCGGCGTTACGAAGAGGCGATTGGCGTGTTTCTCGCGGCCTCTGCTGCAGATGGGCCGAGCCATGGACTTTCCAGCGCGCTCGCCGCCGCTTACCGTGGGCTGGCATTCCAAACCCTGGCCGACCAGGTCCGCCGCAGCGTTCGATCCGTCAGAGGAAATCAGTGGATGTTCCGTACCGGGCATCCTGCCGACTACGCCTTGCGCATCCGCCCCGAGCTTTTGCGGCGCGATACCAGCCAACCCTTCCCCATCCTGCACGAAGCCACGCCGGTTCGCATGGATTTGAGCCACAGCGGCTGGAGCGACATCTTCTTCCTCGGCATGGATCTTCCTGAATGGGCGCGTGTGCTCAACGTATCTATCGATCTGGCCGTCCATGGCTCGGCCGCTTCGGCGCCCAAGCCGCCCGTAGAAGCGTATTTGCGTTTGATCGATCGCCCCATCATCCGTCTGGTCAGCGTCGATCTTGAGGCCAGCGCCGACATCGAAGACTTGCGCGAACTCTTCGACTTCGGCCGCGATTACCTCGGCCTGCTCAAGGCTGCAGTCATCGCGTCGGGACTGGTCCCGCCAGGCCTTGAAAGTTCCGGACAGCCGCTCTCGCTCTTGCTTCGCCAGTTACTGGGCCAGGACGGAATCGGCATCGAAATCATAAGTCACGTCAACGGCATCCCGAAAGGCTCGCGGCTGGCTGTCTCAACAACGCTCCTGGCCTCGCTGATTTCAGTCTGCATGAGGGCCACCGGGCAAGTTGCTTCGCTCACCGGCCAGCTCACAGAATCGGAGCGCCGCCTCGTCGCAGCCCGCGCCATTCTTGGCGAATGGCTCGGAGGATCCGGCGGCGGCTGGCAGGACTCGGGCGGTGTGTGGCCCGGAATCAAGCTCATTGAAGGTGTGTGCGCCGCCGAAGGTGACGCCGAATTTGGAATCAGCCGCGGCAGGCTGCTGCCGAGTCACCGCATTCTCCCGCAATCGGAGGTGACTGAAGAAACGCGCCAGCGGCTTCAGGACTCCCTCGTTCTGGTTCACGGCGGCATGGCGCAGGACGTCGGCCCCATCCTTGAAATGGTCACCGAGAGGTACCTGCTCCGCTCTGAGGCGGAGTGGGCCGGCCGTCTTGAGGCCTGCAAGATTCTCGATGAAATCGTCGATGATCTGCGTTCCGGTGACGTCCGCGCTATCGGCGGCGCCACGCAACGCAACTTCGAAGGGCCGATCCAGACCATCATTCCCTGGGCCGGCAATCTCTACACTGAGACTCTGATTCAAGAAGCGCGCCGCGCATTCGGCCCCGCTTTCTGGGGCTTCTGGATGCTTGGCGGCATGGCCGGCGGCGGCATGGGCTTCATCTTCGATCCCGCGCGTAAGCCTGAAGCGCAAGACCGACTCGGCGCCCTGATGCGCGAAACCAGCCGCAAGCTCGCCGGTGGCGTGCCCTTCGCCATGGAACCCGTGGTCTACGATTTTTCCATCAACGAGCGCGGAACCTTCGCAGCATTCCTCACCGGTGATTCCGCCATTCTCCCCGACGGCTACTACAACCTGATTCTTCCCTCGGTCGTACGCAAAGATCAGCGTTCGCTCTCTGCTTCAGAGCGCAGCGATCTGGAGCGTTTCAGTCAATCCTGCCACGGCGTGCCCGGCGCCTCTCTCCGCGCGCGAAATTTTCTCGATCGTCTTCTGCCGCAGGGCAACGGTGCAAACGGCCACGGCGCCACGCTCGATTCTTTGCTCGCCGCGAACGGCTTCGACCCCATCCAGCATGAACAGATTCAATCGGACCTCCGCGCCGGGCGCATTGGGCTTGCGCAGAATCGTCTTCCCGTCTCCAGCCTCATTGAGGACGTGTCGCCCGAAAAAGTCTTCGATGCAAGGCGGCGAGTGGATACGCGCTTCCGCAAGCTCGGCGAACAGGCCCTCGCTTCCGGCGCAGTCGCCGTCGTCACATTGGCTGGCGGCGCGGGCAGCCGCTGGACCCGTGGTGCAGGCGTCGTCAAGGCGCTCAGCCCCTTCTGCCGCCTCGCAGGCAAGCATCGCACTTTTCTTGAAGTGCATCTGGCAAAAAGCACGCGCATCGGCCGCCTCTATCGCTCCGCCGTGCCCCATGTCATCACCACCAGTTACCTCACGCACCAGCCCACCGCCGAGCTTCTCTCTCTCAATCGCAATTACGGGTACAAAGGGCCTTCGTTCCTTTCACCTGGACGCGCCGTTGGACTGCGCCTCGTTCCGATGGTGCGTGATCTTCATTTTGCATGGGAAGAAACTTCGCACCAGGTGCTCGACGCTCAGGCCGAGAAAGTCCGTGAAAGCTCGCGGGCAGCTCTGGCAGCGTGGGCCGAGCGCGCTGGAGAAGGAAGCAATTACACTGACAATCTTCCGCTGCAGTGCCTCCATCCCGTGGGCCACTGGTACGAAGTGCCCAACATGTTTCGCAACGGCGTGCTCCAGGCCATGCTCCAGGCCCGCCCCGGCTTGCGCTATCTCATGATCCATAATGTCGACACCTTGGGCGCGGATCTCGACCCTGGAATTCTCGGCTACCACATATCGAGCGGAGCCACGATGACCGCTGAGGTCATCACGCGGCAAATCGAGGACCACGGCGGCGGCCTCGTGCGTCTCGACGGTCAAATGCGGCTGGCCGAAGGCATGGCCCTGCCCAACGAAGAGATCGAATTTCAGCTTTCGTATTACAACTCCAACACGTTTTGGATCGACATCGATGCGATGCTCAAAGTATTTGGCCTCGATCGCGTCTCTTTGACCCAGCCCGCCAAGGTTTCCGACGCTGTTCGTGCCGTTGCCTCCCGCATGCCCACTTACACCACGCTGAAAGATGTGAAAAAGCGTTGGGGCAAGGGGCAGGAGGATGTCTTTCCAGTGGCTCAGTTCGAAAAGCTCTGGGTCGACATGACCGCGCTGCCTGAGATGGCCTGCGAGTACGTCGTTGTGCCGCGCATGCGCGGCCAGCAGCTCAAGGAGCCTGCGCAACTGGACGGCTGGCTGCGCGACGGCTCAGCGGCATTTGTCACGGAACTGTGCGACTTTGGCGCTGATCCCCAAGCTTAATCCCAGCGCCTGATCCTGCCTCTTCCTCGGCACGACTGAGCGGCAACGCTGTCCATCCGTTAGCGCATCACGTAGCCGCCATCCACTGAGATGGACTGCCCCGTAACGTAGCTGGCGGCATCGCTGCATAGCCATAGGACGGCATCCGCAATCTCCTCGGGCCGTCCCAATCGCTTCATCGGGACGAAGGTGTTCAGCATTCTGTCCAGTTCCGGCCCCTGGCCTTCAGCGATCATCTTGTCCGACATCGGGGTTTGGATCATGCCGGGGCAAACGTCGTTCACGCGAATACCGCGCGTCGCATATTCAAGCGCCGCGCTTTTAGTGAATCCGATGACGCCATGCTTCGCGGCATGGTACGTTCCACGCCGGTTCCCGCCGATGAGGCCCCCGAGCGAAGAGCAGTTCACGATGGCCCCGCTGCCTTGATCGCGCATTTGCCGGAGCTCAAATTTCATGCAACTCCACACGCCGCGCAGGTTGATGGCCATCACGCGGTCGTAGTCATCACGGGGAGAGTCCGCCGTTTCGGCAAGAACGTTTTGCACGCCGGCATTGTTATACGCCGCATCCAACCTGCCAAACGTGGCAACGGTCTTCTTCACCATGGCTTCCACTTGAGCGTCATCGGACACATCGCAGTTGATAGCCAACGTCTTGTGACCGTTGTTCGCGAGCTCTCTTGCCGCGGCCTGCACTTCTTTCTCATTCCAGTCCGCCAGAACTACTGAGGCCCCCGCTTCGGCGAAAGCTTTTGCAGTCGCCAGACCCAATCCGGACGCTGCGCCCGTCACCAGGGCAACCTTGTTTTCAAACGTGATGTTCATTCTCGTCTCCACAGTTGACTTGGCTGCAACAGGCTACAGCTAGCGATCGATCATCTTCTGATGCGTCGCGGGATACCGATCGCCTTCGACCTTAATGGCCGATGAGGCTTCTTCAAGCGCGCGCACATCTTCACCGGTGAGCTCGATGGTTGCCCCGCCGAGATTTTCTTCGAGTCGCGAGAGCTTGGTCGTGCCTGGGATCGGCACGATCCATGGCTTCTTTGCCAACAGCCACGCGAGAGCGATTTGGGCAGGCGTGGCTCTCTTTTGGCCTGCGAATTTTGTGACTACCTCGACGAGCGCTTGATTGGCTCTGCGATTTTCTTCACTGAAACGCGGTACGACATTGCGGAAGTCCGTGCTGTCGAACTTGGTGGACGCGTCGATCTTCCCGGTGAGGAAGCCTTTCCCGAGAGGGCTGAACGGGACGAAGCCGATGCCGAGTTCTTCAAGCGTGGGCATGACGGACTCCTCAGGCTCGCGCCAGAACAGGGAATATTCGCTTTGCAATGCGGTCACGGGCTGCACGCCATGAGCGCGGCGAATTGTATTTGCGCCCGCTTCGGAGAGGCCAAAGTGTTTCACCTTGCCTGCCTGAATCAGGTCCTTAACGGCCCCGGCGGTCTCCTCGATCGCAATGTTGGGGTCGACGCGATGTTGGTAGAGGAGGTCGATGGTGTCGGTTTTGAGACGCTTGAGCGAGCCTTCGACGACCTGCTTGATGTGATCCGGTCGGCTGTTGAGCACATTCCATTTGCCGCTGTCGTTGGGATTCGCCTCGAATCCGAACTTGGTTGCGATGACCACGTTCTTGCGGAACGGAGCGAGTGCTTCCCCCACGACTTCTTCGTTGATATAAGGGCCGTAGACTTCGGCGGTATCGAAAAACGTGACGCCTCGCTCAACCGCGGCACGGATGAGTTTAACCGCTTCTGACTTTTCCGTGGCGGGGCCGAGGCCAAAGCTTAAGCCCATGCAGCCGAGGCCGAGTGCTGAAACCTCCAGACCGCCTTTTCCTAATGTGCGTTTTTGCATGATTTCTCCTGGTCGATCATCCCGTGTTCGAACAGTTACAAGTTTAGATGGGTGCGGTTTATGAGACAATATTGTTTATGATTCAAAGAGAGATGAATAAAATTCATGAATCATGAAAAATGACCTGGAAGAGCTCGCAACCTTCGCCACCATCGCCCAGGAGCGGAGTTTCACCCGTGCCGCAGCGCGCGTGGGTGTTTCACAGTCTGCTTTGAGTCACTCCATGCGAGGTCTCGAAAAGCGTTTAGGGTTGCAACTGCTCGCGCGGACTACGCGAAGCGTCTCTGCAACAGCCGCTGGCGCAGCTCTGCTTCGCGACCTCGCGCCGGCGCTCGAACGAATTGAGCGGGCGATTGCCGAAGCTCGAAAGCAACGCGAGAATCCGGCAGGCCGCATTCGTCTCATCATTCCACGAACGGCCACGCGAATGGTTCTGCTGCCAAAACTGGCTCAGTTTTGTCGCGCTTACCCGGAAATCCTACTTGAAGTCACTTCATCCAATGACCCGGTCGATCTCGTGGCCGGAGAGTACGACGCTGGTGTCCAGCTGGGCGAGTTCATCCAGCGGGATATGATCGCTGTGCGCGTGACAAAAGAACTGCGTCTGGCGGTAGTCGGCGCTCCCGAGTACTTTGAATCAAACCCTATCCCACGGCACCCGCAAGACCTCAAAGACCATCCATGTATTGGCTTTCGCTTCAATAACGGCCTCTACCGCTGGGAGTTTGAGAAGAATCGGAAGACGCTCACCGTGAGCCCGCAGGGTCCCGCATCCTTCGACGATCCGGACCTCGTCATCCAGGCGGTTCTGGAGGGAGTGGGAATTGGAACTGCGATGGAAGAAACGCTCAAAGAATTGATTGCAAGGCGACGCCTTGTCCAAGTCCTCAGGGACTGGTGCCCCTCATTCCCCGGATACTTCCTGTACTACCCCAGCCGGAGGAATCAGCCTGCCGCTCTGTCTGCGCTGATTAACGCTCTGCGACTGTCGGATTAGCTTGGCCTCACGTAAAACAGCCAAAAACGGCTGCATCCCCGCCGCGCCAATCATTCCCTCGTCCGGCATCTCCTGCACCGAATGGGGGATTTCCTCCTCCAGGTGGGTGATTTCGCGCCGGTTTTCAACTCATTATCATTTTTCATGGTCCTATCAGGGACCGGTCTGCAGAGGGGTCTTGAATGCCGAACCGGCCACGCATGGCCATTGCGCTCGCCGTCGGATCTGCCGCCATCTGCGCGCCCATCCTGGCCTCGATCTATCTCGCGTGGCACCAGAGCATCGCCGCCGAGAAATCGCTAAGCCTCATATATGCGCACGATGTTCTTCGCCGCGTTGAAGAAACCGCGAGCCAGTTTGCCGCCGCAAAGCGCGGCGTAAGCAATGCAAAATTCCCTCCCTGCTCGCCCAACGACATCGACCTGCTCCGTCAGATTGACCTCGGCTCCAGCTACATCCATGCCGCAGGCCGAACTTCGGGCGATACTCTGCTCTGCACCTCTCTCGGCGTCACCGCTCCGGTTCCTCTCGGCAAGCCCAGCCTCATCTCGTCGCGCGGCGTCTCCGAGTACTTCAACGTAAAGTTGTCGCCGCAGCAGTGGCACCCGCTCGACGTCTTCGCAGCCGGCGGCTTCGCCATCATTGTTGACCCCAGTTTGGCCACTGACATCGCTACTGAAGGGCCTGATGTCGAGCTCTCTGTCTTCGTCCCCTCTGCCCCGGATCGTGACCGCCTCGCCGTCTTGGGCCGCGACTTTCAGCCCGGCTGGTTTGATCCCATCGCCAATGGCAGTCAGGCTACCTTCCTTGATCACGGATATCTTGTCTCCCGGGTTCGCTCGGCAAATTGGGATCTCTCCGTCGTCGCAGCAGTCCCAGAGCACTACATTTTTCAGCGCGTGCGCCATTTCGTCTTCCTCTTCACGCCCGTCGGCGTGCTTTGTGGAATCCTCCTCGCCTGGGCGGTCAACTACATCGTCCTTCTGCGCTCCGGCTTTAGCGCCATGGTCCGGCGTGCCGTCAGAGAAAAGGAATTCTATGTCGAGTATCAGCCAATCGTTGAACTCGATTCGCGCCGCGTGATTGGGGCCGAAGCCCTCGTTCGCTGGAAGAGCGCACAGGGCAACATTCAACCTGACCACTTCATCCCATTGGCCGAAGATCGTGGCCTCATCCATCTCATTACCGGCCAGGTGCTCGCCATCATTACTGAGGATCTGCCTCGGATCCTTGAAATCAATCCCGATTTTGAAGTCGCTATCAATATGTCGGCTGGCGATTTGCGCTCCGGGCTTACCCTGGAGCGGCTTAGTCAGTTGCTCGACACCGCCGGTGCTCAACCGCACAACATCGGAATCGAAGCCACCGAGCGCGCCTTCCTTCACGATCCTGAGACTGCCGAGCTCATCGGCACTTTACGTCGCAAGGGATTCCGCGTCGCCATCGACGATTTCGGTACCGGCTACTCCAGTCTCGCCTGCCTGCAGTCTCTCTCGCTCGA
>CAZKJB010000030.1:0-19855 GCA_964552975.1 uncultured Occallatibacter sp.
CATCGAATTCCTGCTGCTTGCGATAAGTGACAACGACGCTGGCGCCTTCTCGAAGGAAGGCAAGGCTGACCGCGCGGCCAAGGCCGCCCGTGCCGCCAGCGACCAGAACAACTTTGCCTGCAAAACCGATGTTCATCGGGGGTGAACTCCATGATGCCGCTCAGCGGAGGAGCGAGCGCAGTGCTAACAATTTAACTCCGTGCTAACAATTTCAGGACCGGACTCGCAGCATGCTGAGCGGGGGTAACTTGAACGTGCCGTTGCCTTACTCAAGCTGGTCGCGAAGGGGTGCGATGCAGAGAGCGCAGAGCAGAATCTTGTAGTGCGCAGTATACAGGCGCGAGCGATGGGCGCGATCAACAAGGGACACAATCGACAATTCGCCGGCACGTGCTGGCTTGCAACCGGCGCCGCAGGCGTTGCATGCAGCGGTCCTTTTGGTGGGCTCACTGGCGGTGGCGGTAGAACGCAAAAACACGGTTCACAGGGCGGGTCCGCCGGTGTATCGTTTATCTGCGCCCAACCGGGCGCCTTCAGGTCGACAATCCCCAACGGAAAATCCAGGAGGTAATGATATGGCTGGAAAATTTGAGAGCAAGAACTTTAGCGCGCCAGAGGAAGTGCGGAAGTTTGAAAAGGGCAAGGTTGAGCTGGTGAGTGTGGGCGGAGCGATGATCGGACGCGCCACGTTTGAGCCCGGATGGAAATGGTCGACCTGCGTCAAGCCGGTGGCGAAGACGGACAGCTGCCAGGCTGCTCATTTCGGCTACCAGACCGCCGGCACGATGGTGACAAAGATGGATGGCGGGAGCGAGGCGACATCGAAGGCCGGCGATGTGTTGAGCATTCCGCCGGGACACGATGCCTGGGTCGTAGGCAATGAAACCGTTGTCGTGGTTGATTTCCAGGGCATGGCCAACTACGCAAAGAAGAGCTAGAGCCTTTTGCATCGCAGGCTCGGGTTAGCGCACGGGCGGGAGTTGGTTCGCGCTCAGCTCTGCAGGGTGCTTAGCGCTGCAGGATGTCGATGGGCTGCGTAAAGTCGGTGACACGGATGTGGCGCGCCAGCGCCGGATGCTGGTGCTTGAGCGCGAGAAACATCTCCCAGGCGACACGGCGATAGCTGAAGTGACCGGCCGGGGCTGTGCGCAGCTCGGAGATGTATTGCGCTTCGGCGAAGTCCATTTTGAAGAGCGAGCGGATGCGCGTGGCCAGCGGAAAGAGGTAGAGCGCGGACTGCGCAGCTTCAGGCGCGGAGCCGGCGGCGATGGTTGCGGCGGTGTTGTGCGCTTCTTCGATGGTGAAGCTGTAATCGGCGAGGATGCCAGATTCGGTGAGGATGTCGACGTCGGCAGAAAGGTCGCCGGAGCCGGGACTCTCGTAGCCATGCACGGATGTGAATCCCTGAATGATCTGCGTGCAGCGGCGGTGGCGGTGCATGTCGCGGAAGCCGCCAATGTCCATCAGGATGTCAAAGCGCAGAGCAGCGCCGGCCTGGAAGGCGCGGAGCAGCTCGTCGTGCTTGCCGCGGCGGCGCAGGCCGATGTCGATAATCTCAGCGACGCGGGGTTCCGGGAAGTCGGCAATCAGATCGCGGATCTGGCGGTAAGAGTGGTGGCCGGCAGAGTAGAGAAGCGTTGCGGCCAGCTCGACTTCGAGTGACTCGGTGCGCTCGACCAAGTCGACGAGGGGAGCATCGGCGATGGGCACGTCGCCAAGGAGATCAGAGGCCGCTTGCGCAAGCTCGGTGTTGGTGCGAAACAGATATTCGTTGGCGTGGGCGTATTTGACGAGCGTTGGCGCGGTGCAAACTTCGCGGGTGAAGAGATGGGTCGCTTCAGCGGCAAGCGTGGCGGCGGAATCGCCGTCGAGGTGCTCGAGCTTGGCGACGAAAGCGTGCGCAGCCTGAGCGTTGAGGTTCCAGGCAGGACCCGTGGCGGCATCACGGAGACTTGTGCCCAGGTTTCGCACTTCAGCAACTGGATAAGAGAGCAGCCGCGAGACCTGGGTTTCAAGGGTGCGCGCGCTGACGATCTGGCCGAGCGATGTGTTGGTGGCGAGCGGAAGCAGGTAGCGGGCGACATCGAAGGCACGGGCTTTGAGGGTGCGATCGTAAGCTTCGAGTTTGAGAGATTCTGGGCGCGCAATACGGCTGCGGAGAAGGTCGAGCACAGCGGCGGCGGTGCGTTCGTAGGCATCAAATAGTTTTTTGATGGTGTCAGCGTAGAGCCGCGCGGAGGCCGTATCCTGGCCAAATTCAGGGTAGTACCACCCAGACTTGAGAAAGTTCTGATAGCGGGTGGAGCGCTCCTGGCCATCCCAGCGGGTCTCGTCGACAAGAACGATGGCGGCCAGTAGGCTGAGGCGCTCCACGGCGAAGGCGATGTGAGCCAGATCGGCGATGGAGCGATGACCGTATTGGAAATAAAAGGTGTTAAGAAACTGCTCGGCGCGCTGGGCGCTAATCTCGGTGAGCGATTCGCGCATGGAGAGCGCGGACCGGGAGTACTTGGCCATGGCGAAGGCGAGGATCTCGGGGTCTGCGCCGTGGACGGCAAATACGTCAGTTTGGTTCCTAGCACCGGGGGGGAGTAAAGATTCACTGGACATGGCGTTGGTCTAGGGACAGAATACGGCATGAGGGAGCGGTCCCGCCTTGGGGAGAAGCGGCCTTCATGGGGAGGCGCGGCGCCACGAGAGCGTGAGCCCCCCGCACGCGGGAGCTGCCATGCGGGAGTATTTGGTGCGGACTTCGCACAAGCCGCGGCCTTTGCCGGCGGGGCGCTGGGCAATGACTCAGCGCTGGAACGATTTGTTGTTTGCGCATTGGCCGATTCCCACTCCGGTAATTGAGGCGTTGCTGCCGGATTGGCTTGAAGCGGACAGCTTTCAAGGATCGGCATGGCTGGGGGCGGTGCCCTTCTGGCTGGACCGCATCAAAATCCGCGGAGTGCCGACCATTCCCGGGCTGCGAAACTTCCCTGACCTGAATTTGCGCACCTATGTTCGCGACCGGATTACCGGGACGCCGGGCTTCTATTGTTTCTCAGTGGATTCAAGCAACCTGTTCGCGGTGGTTGCCGCGAACATGGTGTATCACCTGCCCTATCGCCTGGCCGAGATGCACTTGGAACAACGATCGGAACGGGAATTTGCGTTCTATAGCCGGAGGCGCTTCGCGCGCCAGCAGGTGATTTTCAAGGCGCGGTACCGGGGCTTGGGGCCGTCAATCAGGCTGGCCGAGATTCGCGCGGGAAGTTTCGAATATTTTATGATGGAGCGTCCATGCGTGTTCAGCACCAACCGTGCGGGACAGCCGATCCGGGCAAACCTGCACCACGTGCCGTGGCCTCTCGAAGAAGCGGAGGCGGAGATAGAGCGCAACGACCTGGCAACAGCCGCCGGCATTCAACTGCCAGACAAGGAACCGGTGCTGCACTACTCGCGGAGGCTGGCGGTTTACGTTTGGCCGGCGGAACTGCTGCGTCCGGCGCTGGCTGCCCAGCCGGTAACGGTGGCCGCGACGCCGACGTAAAGACAGCCCCTAGCTTCTAGCCTTTAGCAACCAAAGTGCGCGGCACGAGCGTACGCGCTGGAGTATGGCGCGAGTGGGCGGGGTGCGGCCTTTCGTGTGAAGTTGCCCATCTATAATGAGCGATGGAAAGGCGTGGCCCGCGATGAAGAGCTTGCAGGCGCGCAGAGGTCAACTGAAGACATGGGTGATTTGCAGGGACGAATTGCGCTGGTGACGGGCGGTGCGCAGGGGATTGGGCGCGCCATTGCCGATGAGTTGGCCGCGGCTGGCGCGGTGATCGTGCTGGCCGACGTGAATGAGGCCAAGCTGGCGGAGACGGTGGCCGAAATGAAGGCGCAGGGGATCGATGCCTCAGCTTTCACGGTAAACGTTGCAAGCCAGGAGTCGATTGAGGCCGGGGCGAAGGCGATTCTCGAGAAATTCGGAAAGGTCGAAATTCTCGTCAACAACGCCGGAATTACGCGCGACAACCTGATGCTGCGCATGAAGCCCGCGGATTGGGACCTGGTGCTGAGCATCAATCTCACGGGGGCTTTCCTGCTGACAAAGGCGCTGCTTAGCAAGATGCTGAAGAATGAGTGGGGACGCATCGTGAACATTGCCAGCGTGGTGGGACGCGCGGGCCAGGCGGGGCAGGTGAATTATGCCGCTTCGAAGGCAGGGCTGATCGGGCTCACGCGCTCGCTGGCGCGCGAGGTGGCCTCGCGGAACATTACTGTGAACGCGGTAGCGCCGGGATACATTGAAACACCCATGACCGCGGTGCTGAGCGAAGAGGTGACCAAGGCGATGGTGGCAACGATTCCGCTGGGCAGGCGTGGTACGCCCAAGGATGTGGCGCAAGCGGTAAAGTTTCTGGCCTCGGATGCCGCGTCGTACATTACCGGCCACGTGCTGGATGTGAACGGCGGCATGTTTATGGGCGGCTAAGGGCGGATGCCATTCGAGCGCCGGGACGGCCGCCGCGTTTCGGACGTCGCGTTTGAGGTGTAGTCCGGCGTATTCCCTCAAGTTTCAAGAGCAACCTGCCGATATATGTACCGGAAGGTACTGATGCCGGCACCGGCCCAATTGTGCGAGTGTGCTTTCGCGACGCAGCCCGAGGTTGCGAGCGGGATCCGCTATGTCGCTCGCCAGCCGATTCTGGATTTGCGCGGCAAGGTTCACGGGTACGAGCTGCTGTTCCGCAACGGACCTGAGGCGGCGTTCCGCGGCGATGGCGAGCTGGCGACCCGCACAATGATCGACAATACGGTGCTTTTCGGGCTGCGTCAGTTGACATGCGGGCTACCTGCGTTTGTGAACTGTACCGCGCAGACGCTGACCGGCGACCTGGTCTCAATTCTTCCTTCAGGCATGGCGGTGCTGGAAATTCTGGAGACCGTGAACGCCACGCCTGAGTTGGTAAGCGCATGCCGCAGTTTGAAGGCGTCGGGGTACCGGCTGGCGCTTGACGATTTCCTTTGGAAACCCGGCATGGATCCGCTAGTGGAGATAGCGGACTATATCAAGGTGGACTTTACGCTCGCGAACCACCGGGAGCGCGTAAAGCTGCTCGACCGGCTGCGCGACTTCACGGTGGCGCTGATTGCGGAGAAGGTGGAGACGCAGGAGCAGCTGGCGGAAGCGCGCGAGGAAGGATTCACGCTGATCCAGGGTTACTATTTTTGCCGGCCAACACTTTTGGAAAATCGGAAGATCCCTGTGAACCGGCTTTCGCACGTTGAGATCCTGCGGGTTTTGCAGGACGATGCGCTCGATCTGCAGGAGCTGGCCCGGCTTGTGAAGTGCGACGCGTCGCTCACGTACCGGCTGCTGCGCCTGATCAACTCGCCCTTCTGCGCGATGCAGCAGGAGGTGAAATCGGTGCAAGGAGCGCTGATCGCCGTGGGTGAGGAGATGTTTCGCCGCCTGGCGACGCTGGCGATTGCCAGCGAACTGAACGCGGGCCAGCCGCCGGAGTTGTTGCGCATGGCGTTTGTGCGCGGGCGATTTTGCGAGCTGGCCTCAGACCCTCGCGGACTTGATCGGAAGGAACAGTACCTGTTGGGGCTGTTGAGCCTGCTGCCGGCGATGCTGCGGTTGCCTATGCGCGAACTGGCGCCGCTGCTGCCGCTGCGCGAAGAGGTCCGGCAGGCGCTCGTGGGAGCGGACATCGAGGAACGCTGCCTGCTGGCGTGGCTGGAGCGACACGAACTCGGAGACTGGGCGGCTTGCGAGTGGATCGTGGAAACGCATGGGCTCGATGCCGGAACTCTGCCGGGTTGCTATGAAGAAGCAGTGGTGTGGGCAGAGGCGGCTCTGCACTTTGCCTAGCCTTCAAGTTTCTTCCGCAGCCTGCCGATAGGCAATGCGGGGGGAACGCATGGCAACCGATGTCCAATCGCATGTTTGCGCCGGAGCCGCTGAGCGGGAGAGCGCCGAAGGCGCTCGCTACGTAGCCCGGCAGCCGATCCTGGACCTGCACAGCAAAGTGCATGCGTATGAATTACTTTTCAACAATGGTCAGGGAGCAAATTCCGGCGCCGATCCGGAAGCCGCGGCACGCACGGTGATTGACGATACCGTGATCTTCGGGCTGGGAAAGATGACCAGCGGTTTGCCGGCGTTTGTGAAATGCACGCCGGAAATGATGACCGAGACGTTGGTAGGAATGCTTCCCTCCAGCATGACCATTCTGGCGGTGGCTGAGGACGCCGAGCCATTGCGGCAGCTGACGGCGATGTGCCGCACTCTGAAGACAGCAGGATACCGGTTGGCGCTGGACAAATTTCATTGGTCGCCCGGGGTCGAGCCGCTGCTTGAAGCGGCCGCATACGTGAAGGTGGACTTTTCCGGGATCAATCGTCTGGAGCGCCGCGAACTTATCTGCAGGCTGCGGCATTTTCCGGTGGCGCTTGTTGCCGAGAAGGTGGAGACGCAGGAGCAATTCGCGCAAGCGCGCGATGAAGGCTTCTCCCTGGTGCAGGGGTATTACTTCTGCCGGCCAGTCTTGCTTGAAAAGCACAAGATTCCGGTGAATCGGCTGTCACAAGTGGCGATTCTTCGGCTGCTGAACGACGAGAGCATGAACTTGCACAAGCTGACCGAATTGGTGAAGCGCGATGCCTCGCTGACTTACCGGCTGCTGCGGCTGATCAACTCCCCGGTGTGCGCGATGCAGCAGGAAGTGCACAGCGTGCAGGCGGCTCTCTTGGCGGTGGGAGAAGAGACTTTCCGGCGCATGGCGATGGTAGCCATCGCCAGCGATTTGAATCAGGGCCAGCCATTGGAGGTGCTGCGCATGGCGTTTGTGCGCGGGAGATTCTGCGAGCTTGCAGCCAGGACCCAGAATCTGGACTCGAGCGAGCAGTACCTGGTGGGGATGCTGAGCCTGCTGCCTGCCATGCTGCGCGCGCCGATGATCGACTTGGCGCCTTCATTGCCGCTGCGGGCTGAGGTCCGCCAGGCGCTGATGGGCGACCGCGTGCCGGAACGAGGACCGCTGACATGGCTGGAGCGGTACGAGCTGGGTGACTGGATTGCCTGCGGAGAGTTTGCACGGGCGCTGAATCTAACCGAGTGGGATCTGTTGCGCTGTTATCAGGAAGCCGTGCTTTGGGCCGAGGCCGCCTTGTATTTTGCGTGACGGCGCGGGAAGTATACTGACGCGTGGCCAGAAAAGCGCGTCAAAGTGCAACGTGTGCAATCCGGCCCGCACGGAGGAATGATGCTGGCCCTGCGCAAGCGTCTCGTAAGTGCAATTGCATTTTCTGCCTTGGGATTTCTATTTTCGCAAACTGCCGCGGCGCAAGAAGCGGCTTCGGCGACGGTGACCTCGCCCAACGGGCAAATCGCGCTGAAACTTTTTGCCGCAGACGGCGCGGGCGGCGACTTGCGCTACGCGGTCGAGTTCCACGGCAGGCAACTGATGGCGGCGTCGAAGCTCGGACTTGAGTTGGCCGGGCAGCCGGCGCTGGGGCCGGGAATGCGCAAGACCGGCGAGGAGCCGAAAAGCGCAGACGAAAGCTACACAATCCCTGTGGGCAAGACCAGCACGGTGCGCAACCACTACAACGGAGTGCTGGCTGACTTCGTGGATGGGAGCGGCCGCAAGCTGACCATTGAAGTCCGCGCCTTCGACGACGGAGTGGCCTTTCGCTACGTGGTGCCGGAGCAGCCGGGGATCGGGCAGGTCCGCATTGCGCACGAGTCGACCGAATTCACGTATGCAAAGGACGCATCGACGTACCCGCTGATCCTGGATGGATATCAATCGTCGTGGGAAGACGAGTATCAACTACGCACGGTGAGCGGGCTGCATCAGGACTGGCTGATCGGGCTGCCGTTGCTGGCCAACGTGCCGGATGTGGGATGGGCAGCCATCACCGAGGCAGATATTGAGAACTATTCGGGAATGTATCTGCGCAGGGTGGGCGCGTTCTTGAGCCACACCGTGCAGGCGGATCTCTCGCCGCATGCCGATCGCGCGGGGAATATTGACGCGAGCTATGCCGTGGAGACCGCAACGCCGTTCTCAAGCCCGTGGCGCGTGGTGATGATCGCCGACGAGGCGGGCAAGCTGATCGAATCGAATATCGTGCTCAATCTGAATCCGCCGTCGAAGATCACGGATACTTCGTGGATCAAATCGGGGAAGGCGGCGTGGGACTGGTGGAGCGGCGAGGCTGCGCCCAGCGTGAGCTTCAAGACGGGGATGAATACGGCGACGATGAAGCACTACATCGACTTTGCGTCGGAGTCGGGATTCCCGTACATGCTGATTGACGCGGGTTGGGAGGCGAGGGACCCGACTTCGTCGGACGCTGCGCCGCGACAAGCGGACATCTTGCATACGTCGCCGAATGTCGACATGCCGGAGTTGCTGCGCTATGCGAAAGAGAAGAACGTGAAGCTGTGGCTGTGGGCGCACTGGACCTCGGTGGACAAATACATGGACCAGGCGTTTCCGCTATTCGAAAAGTGGGGGATTGCTGGAGTAAAGATCGACTTTATGAATCGCGACGACCAGTGGATGACGGACTGGTACCGACGCGTGGTGGCGAAGGCGGCCGAGAATCACCTGATGATCGACTACCACGGCGCATTCAAGCCCGACGGACTGCGGAGAACGTATCCCAACCTGATGACGCGCGAAGGCGTGATGGGCAAGGAGTATCTGAAGTTCAGCGCGCGGGTGACTCCGGCGCATAATGCAACGCTGCCTTTTACTCGGATGCTTGCGGGACCGATGGACTACACGCCGGGCGCGTTCGGCAATAGCAATCTGACGCAATTTGTGGCGCAGTCCGTTATGCCCATGGGCCTGGGCACGCGCGCCCACGAGTTGGCGCTGTTCGTGGTGTTCGAGAGCGAGTTGGAGATGGTGTCGGATTATCCGGAGCGCTACGCGGGGCAGAAGGAGTTCGATTTCATCAAGCGGGTTCCATGCACATGGGATGAGGTGCACGCAATTGGCGGCGCGCCGATGCAATGGATCGCGCTGGCGCGGCGAAGCGGAAACGACTGGTACGTTGGCTCCATTACCAATTGGGACGCGCGCGACGTGAAGGTTCCGCTGAGTTTTCTGGGCGATGGAAAGTATGTGGCAGAGATTTACGCCGATGCGCCCGACTCGGCAGAAGAAGCGACGCACACTGTGATTTCGCGGCAGACCGTGGATAAGAATTCTGTGTTGGACGTACACATGGTTTCTGGCGGCGGCAGTGCGATGCGGATCCATCCGGCCGAATAGTGCAGTCGGAAATAGCGCGGCTGGAAAACGGCGCGGAACCAACAGCTTTTTCCATGGATTTTCGCATTACCAGATGAATCCCCGACGCGTTTTGGCTCATCTGAGAAGATAGTGATTGTGAATAGTTTGTGCCATTGTGTCTTCCGGCGGGCCTTGCCGGGATTTTTCACCATACTGATCTTGGCCGGCGGCGTTCGGATGGCGGCGCGCGCGCAGATGCAGAATTCGTCTTCAGCGGCCAATCCTTTCTGGGGCAGCGTGACCGCGCAGCCGGTGAGCGACGCCGTCCTGAAGCTCTCGTTGGACGACGCGGTGCGTAGCGGGCTGAGCAACAATCTGGGACTCAAGGAAGCCGAAAGCGACGAGTTATCACTGCATGGTGAAAAGAACCAGGTAGAGCAGATTTTTGTGCCCACGATCACGCTCAACGCAAACACCGGCTTCTACATGCACGATCTTGCGGCACTTGGATTCGGGCCCAGCACAATCGATAAGTTCTCCTCGCTGTTTCCCGGCGGCAAGCCGCCCGCAGGATTTTCATTGATTACGCGCGACGACCTGACCGTGGGACAAATTCAACTGACGCAGTTGCTGTTCTCAGCACCGGCGATTGCGGCGTTCAAGGCGGCGGGTGCGGCGGAGCGTTCAGCCTATTTCGGCAAAATGACGGCGCGGGGCGAGGTGGTGCAGCAAGTGGCTACGGCTTACCTGCGCGCCATTGCTGACGCGAGCCAGGTGCAGAACGAGAAGGCGCTCGTGGCGCAGGCGCAGACGCTCGAAGATCACGCGCACGAAGCGCACGAGGCAGGCACAGCGGCAAATCTTGACGAACTGCGCGCGCGGGTGGAGTTACAGTCGCAGCAGCAATCGCTGATTGCTGCCGAAAACCAGCAGACGAAAGACCTGATCCTGCTGAAGCGCGAAATTGGAGTCGACCCTGCGCAGGAGATCGCGTTGACCGATCCGGCGCCCTACAGCGAACTGGCCGCGCAAACGCCGGAGGAAGCGCGCGCGCTGGCCTACAAGAGCCGCCAAGACTACCAAAACCTGCAAAACCAGACGGTGGTGTACAAAGCGCTTTACGGATCGGCACGCGCGGAGAGGCTGCCGACGTTGAGTTTCTACAGCTATTACCAGACGAGCACCGTGAATGGCGCAGGAACGCACGGGAATTTCCTGGCAATGGGTCAGTTGAGTTTTCCCATCTTTCGCGAGGCAAAGTTGCGCGGCGACACGGATTCGGCGCGGGCGCATCGGGACGCGGCGAACGCACAACTCGACGACTTGCGCGACCACATCGACGAGCAGGTGCGCTCGGCGCTGCTGGACGTGAATGCAAATGCAAAGCTGGTGGACGTGGCGCGATCGAATGTGGATCTGGCCACGCGCGCGCTGAGCGACGAGACGGACCGCGTGAACGCAGGAGTTGACGACAACCTTCCGCTGGTGACCGCGCAGGCCACGCTCGAGAGCGCGCAGAACAATCTGGTGGAGAGCCTGTACCAGTACAACGTGTCAAAGCTGGCGCTGGCGCGCGCATCGGGCGTGCTGGAACAGCAGTACCGGGCGTACCTGGGGCAATAGCCCGCAGTTCCCTGCCTCGCTCCCGACCGATTTCCTCATCTACCTTTCATCCAACCCCCGTATAACGTAGAAGTCAGAGGAACAGTGCTGATGCCGCGGGATCTCAAGATCGTTTATTACGTGGAAGCGGATGCTGCCGCATTGGCGGCGCGGGCGGCCGAGCGCTTTGTCGAGTTGACCGAGCAGGCCGTGGCGGCGAGGGGCCAGGCGCGCATCGCCATTAGTGGAGGCTCGACTCCCAAAGCGGCGTTCAGACTTATGGGCGACCCGGGGCAGCCTTGGCGCGCGCGGATGCCGTGGGACAAGATCGATCTTTGGTGGGTGGACGAGCGCTGCGTGCCGCCCGGCGACCCCGATAGCAACTACCGCATGACACGCGAGGCGCTGCTCGATCATGTGCCGCTAGCGCCCGGCCAGAATCATCGCATGGAGGGGGAGCTGGAACCCGAAAAGGCTGCGGCGCGGTACGAGGCGGAGCTGCGGAGCGGCTTCAGGCTGGAAGGGGCGGAGCTTCCGCGCTTCGACGTCCTGCAGTTGGGCATGGGTCCAGATGGACACACTGCGTCTCTTTTTCCCCACAGTCTGGCCCTGCATGAGATGAGCCGGCTTGTGACGGCCAACAAAGTGGAGGGCGTGAAAGACAGCCTGAGAATCACGCTGACCCGGCCAGTAATCAATAACGCGGCGGAGGTGTTCTTCCTGATCGGAGGCGCGGATAAGGCACAGATTCTAAAGGAGGTAATGCTTGGCCCGCGCGACGAGGAGCGGCTACCGAGCCAGCTGATTCACCCCGAAAACGGTATACTGACGTTGCTCCTGGACCGGGCGGCAGCGGCGTTACTGCCCCCGCCGGATGCGCAAGGCTGCGGCATTTTAGAGAGGAATTGAATGATTCTGGCAGGCGATGTAGGCGGCACCAAGGTTCACTTGGCGCTGTTTGAGTTTACGGACGGCAATTTGAATCACGTGCGCGATAAACAGTTCCCGGCCAAGGAGTACTCGGGCTTGGAAGAGATCGTGAAGGAGTTTCTGGTCTCGGAGAAGGTGACGTCGGCGTGCTTTGGCGTGCCCGGGCCGGTGCGGGAGGGACGGCTGCGGCTGACCAACCTGCCCTGGACGCTGGACAGCCGCGAACTGGCAACCGACCTGAAGATCGATTACGTTTTTCTTATTAATGACTTGCAGGCGAACGGGTACGGCATTGCCGAGCTCGGCGCAGAGCAGATTTATACCCTGAGCGAAGGCGATCCTCGACAAGTGGGCAACCGGGCCTTGATTTCGGCGGGAACCGGGCTGGGCGAGGCTTTCTTGGTTTTCGACGGGCGCGACTACGTTCCCTATCCATCGGAGGGCGGCCACTCTGACTTTGCGCCGCGCAATGAAGACGAGATCGACCTGCTGCGTTTTCTGCGGCAGAAGTACGATGGGCGCATCAGCTTTGAGCGCGCCGTGAGCGGGCAGGGCATGACCAATATTTACGAGTTCCTGCGCGATGTCCGTGGGCTTGAAGAGCCGATGTGGCTGGCCGAGCGCATGACAGAGGAAGATCCGAACGCTGTGATCACGGAAAACGCGCTGAAGGCGAAGAGCCAGATCTGCGAGAGGACGCTGGATATGTTTGTTTCGGCTTACGGCGCCGAGGCGGGCAACCTGGCGTTGAAGATTTTGTCGGTCGGCGGGCTGTATGTGGGCGGAGGGATCGCGCCGCGCATCCTGGAAAAGCTGAAGGATGGCACGTTCCTGAAGGCGTTCACCGACAAGGGCAGGCTGAGCCAGCTGCTGGTGAACACGCCGGTGCGCGTGATCCTGGAGAGCCGCACAGCGCTGATTGGCGCGGCCGCTTACGCCGAGGCGCGCGCTGCGGAGCTGAGCGGAATTTCCCCGCGCGCAGCGAGCGTGAAGTTCTAATCGATCGCGAGAGAGAGTTCCGAGGGCCAGCCGGAGACGGTTGGCCTTTTTATTGAAACGAGCGATCGGTTTCAAGTGGATTCGGGCAAGTAGCTGCGAGGGAATGCGGCTAGGCGTCTATTCTGAGGGCACATGGTATTTGCCCACTCCATTGGCAACCGGCGGTATAGCTTTGGCAGCCTGCGCGAGCTGCTGGCGAAGGCAACTCCACTGCGCAGCGGCGATGTGCTTGCCGGAGTGGCGGCTGCGAGCGCGGAGGAACGCGTGGCGGCGCAGTATGCGCTGGCCGATGTGGCGCTCGAGCACTTTCTCGACGAGCAGGTCGTGCCGTACGAGACCGACGAAGTAACGCGGCTGATTGTGGACACGCACGATGCAAAGGCGTTTCGGCCGGTGAGGTCGCTCACAGTGGGAGAGCTGCGCGACTGGCTGCTCTCTGACGATGCCACCCCGGAGCGGCTGGAGACCCTGGCGCCGGGGCTCACACCCGAGATGGCCGCGGCGGTAAGTAAACTGATGCGCGTGCAGGACCTGATTGCGGCCGCGGCGAAGATTCGCGTGGTGACGCGTTTCCGCACGACGGTCGGATTGCCGGGGAGATTGAGCACGCGCCTGCAACCAAACCATCCCACAGACGATGCGCTCGGTGTTGCGGCGTCGATCATCGACGGGCTGCTGCTGGGCTCGGGAGACGCTGTGGTCGGCATCAATCCCGCGGGCGACGACGTGGAGACGACGGCGCGACTGCTGAGGATGCTGGACGCGCTGCGGCAGCGATTCCGGATTCCGATGCAAAGCTGCGTGCTGGCGCATATCACCACGCAGATGGCGGCGCTTGAGCGTGGCGCGCCGGTGGATCTGCTGTTCCAGTCGATTGCCGGAACCGAGGCGGCGAACCGCAGCTTTGGCGTGTGCCTTGCCCTGCTGGCCGAAGCCAATGACGCCGGGCAGGCATTGCAGCGAGGCGCGGTGTGCGCCAGCGGGCAGGTGGGCACGAACGTGATGTACTTCGAGACGGGGCAGGGATCAGCGCTTTCAGCGAATGCGCATCACGGCGAGGACGGTGCGGGAGTGGACCAGCAGACCCTGGAGGCGCGCGCTTACGGCGTGGCGCGGCGGTTCAAGCCGATGCTGGTGAATACGGTGGTGGGATTTATTGGGCCCGAATACTTGTACGACGGCAAACAGATTGTGCGGGCAGGCCTGGAGGATCACTTTTGCGGCAAGCTGCTGGGGCTGCCGATGGGTTGCGACGTGTGCTATACCAACCACGCCGAAGCCGACCAGGACGACATGGACACTCTGCTGACGCTGCTGGGCACAGCGGGGGTGAACTACATTATGGGCGTGCCAGGCGCGGACGACGTGATGCTGCACTACCAGAGCACGAGTTTCCACGACGGGCTGTACGTGCGGCGCCTGCTGGGACTGAAGGCTGCGCCTGAGTTTGAGGCTTGGCTCGGAGGCGACGGTTTTGCGCGCTTGACGGCCGAGGCGCTCAATCCTGAGAAATTACTAACCGCGGAAGGGCTGCCAGCGGCATGAACGGGCACAGCGAAAGCGATCGGGCGTTGGAGCGAAGGATCGCGGGACCTGCGGCCGAATTGGCCGGGCGATTGCGGGCTCTGACGCCGGCGCGCGTGGGACTGGGCCGGACTGGCGTGAGCCTGGAGACGCGCGACCTGCTCGACTTTCAGCGTTGCCACGCGCAGGCACGAGACGCTGTGCACTCACAGCTTGCCAGCGCGGCGCTCGCGAAGGGGTTGAGCGAAATCTCCGGCGGCGAGGCGCTCGAATTGCATTCGGCGGCAACTGACCGAGCCGCCTACCTGCAGCGCCCCGACATGGGCCGCACGCTGGACGCGCCAAGCCAAAAAGCGCTGGCGCGGCTTGCGCGTGCGGAGGCATTCGAGCTTGCGCTGATTGTGGCGGACGGGCTGTCGGCGCTGGCAGTAGAACGGCATGCTGAGCGGCTGTTGAAAGAGCTGCTGCCGCGGCTGCGCAATTGGACGCTGGCGCCAATCTGCGTGGTGGAACAGGGGCGCGTGGCGATTGGCGATGAGATTGGGGTCGGACTTGGAGCGCAGATTGCCGTTGTGCTCATCGGCGAGCGGCCTGGATTGAGCTCGCCGGACTCGCTGGGCGCTTACATTACGTGGGAGCCGCGGCCGGGGCGCACCGACGCCGAGCGCAACTGCATTTCAAACATTCGACCGGAGGGGCTGAGTTATGCGCAAGCCGCCGCGGAGCTCGAGGTTATTCTTATCGAGGCGCGCCGGCACAGGCTGACCGGTGTGGCGCTTAAGAATGAGGCCCGGCGATTGGAGGCAACAGAACGATGATGCGGTTGCTGGGCCGTTGGGCGTTGCGCGTTTTGGGAGCGTTCGCGGCATTGTCGCTGGTGGCGTATGTGACGGACTTCGCTGTGTACAAGCTGCGCGGTTCGCCGCATTCGACGGTTGCTGTGAGCCAGTTCATGTCGATTCCGCTCAAAGGTGAAAAGACAGAGTACGACTACCTCGGCAGCGCGACCGTGCCGTGCGCGGTGGCGTTGTTCCCTCAAGGCGGCGATGATCCGTGCTGGCATCTGCGGCGCAATCCAACGCAGTGGGAGAAGGTCGGTACGCCGGCCTACTAGAGCCTGTAGCGGGATCGGGCCGACGGCAGAGCGTCGCTAAACACGCGGTTGTGATGCGAGTCACGACGCGAGAACTTGCTTCGGAGCTAGCATCGCTGCATGTTGCAGCCAAGTAGGACATTTAGCCGCACCCAGAATGATAACGGCAGCTACAACTCGCGCTGCCTCGACTGCTTTATGACCATCGCCTCCTACGTGGCGACGGAGGAGGATCTGGAGTTGCGCGAGGCGCATCATATCTGCCCCGAGAAAGCGCTGGCAGAGTTGTTGGCGCAGGAGAAGGCCGGGCAATCCCGGGCCGTGCGAAACTGAAGGCCCGCGCAGCGCGAAACGAAAGGCCTAAGAGCCAGACTCAAGAAATATAAACATATTGCCGTCGGGATCGTGGACGAAGACGAGCTTGTCGTTTCGGGTGGGATTCACGCCTGCATCTTTCAGTTGACTCGCGGCCCTGCGCGCGTCGGGAACGGGAAAGAGAAACTCTGGCGGCGCTCCAGGTTGAGCGGGGCGGAGCGAAATGTGCATATCGGGAGCGCCGGGCGCGATAAAGCGCACGCTGCTGCCGGCATCCTGCGGCTCGAAACCAAGATCGGTATAGAACTCCTTTTCGGCAGCGCCATCGCGCACGGGCAGATCGAATCCCATTAGCTTTGTTGACACCCGGTTCGCGCCGAGGTGCTGCCCCGTGTCGAGCATGTGCTTGGAGCCCGCTATGTATTGCGTGAATTCGGTGACGCGCCCCTCGGGGTCGTTAACCGCGGTGATGAGATTGCCCGCGCCGGCTTTGCGCACGGGTTGAAGCTTGAGTCCCATTGAGACATAGAAGTCGTGCAACACATTCAAGTCACCAACTTCGTAGCAAACGTGCATCCAACCGAGCGGCTGCGATGGATCTGTCTGCGGATAGAGCTCGATGAACTGGCGGTCGTTGACTTTAACGAAGACCTCGGCGATTGCGTTGCCGTTGTTCATTGCGAATGATTCCTGGTATCCGAGCTTGCCGAGGAAGGCGAGTTCCTGGTCGAGATTGCTTACGCGGAAAGCAATGTGCGCGATGCCGATGATGCCGGAATCCGGCCGCGGGGGTTGCGCAATTGCAATTGCAGAAAAGGAGCAAGCAAGCGCCAGTGCGCCCATCAACCGTGTCTTCAGTGACATTTAAAAAACCTCCAGCACCCAAAGAATTTGAACCACCCGGCAAACCGAAAACGACAGTCGTACGTTATGCGTATTCCTGGCGATAGGGCGTAAAGATGTCGAGTACCTCGGAAGCTTCAAAGGCCGAGGCTTCGTGCTCGACGCCCCCGTTAACGACCACGCTGTCGCCGGCGCGCATCTCCCAGGACTTGCCATCTGCCTTGAAGAGGATATGGCCGCGAACAACATACACCATTTGATGATGCGGATGGCTGTGGCGTGCTCCCTTCCAGCCTTTTTCAAAGGTGTGACGTACCAGCATGAGGTGCGGATTGAAGGCCAAGACCTGGCGCAACATGCCTGGTTCGGGTGTGGTGACCTTGGTGGCATCGGTTGCCGTGTAAATCACTGCACTATCGTTCATCTTTTCTCCATGGATAAAGCTGGTAACCAGTAGCTTTCAGCTCTTGCTTTCAGTTTCCGGACAGCAGGGGTCCGACCCGTTCCCACATCGTCTTGTAACCTTGTTCCCTCGTTCCCTGCTTCTACCGGTTCAGCCAGCCGCCGTCGACCACCATCACGTGGCCGTGCACGTAGTCGCTGGCGCTGGAGGCAAGAAACACCGCTGCGCCCGCCAGATCGTCGGGATGGCCCCAGCGGCCGGCCGGGATGCGCTCGAGAATTTGCCGTGCCCGCTCGGGATTCTTCTTGAGCGGCTCAGTGTTGTCGGTGTCCATATACCCTGGCGCAATGGCATTCACGTTGACGCCTTTCGAGGCCCACTCGTTTGCGAAAGCCTTGGTAAGCTGGCCGACGCCGCCTTTGGCCGCTGCGTAGGACGGCACCATGATACCGCCCTGAAACGTGAGCAGAGAAGCGATGTTGATGATTTTGCCGGAGCCTTGCTTGAGCATGTGCCGGCCCGCGTGTTGCGTGAGGCGAAAAACACTGGAGAGATTCACGTCGATGATCTCCTTCCAGTCTTCTTCGGGGTGATCGACCGCGGGCGAGCGGCGAATGGTGCCGGCGTTGTTCACCAGGATATCGATCGCGCCGAAGTGCTGCACGGTCTCTTCTACGAGGCGCGCGCAGACCGCCGCATCGCCCACGTTGCCGGCCAGCGCGACGGATTTGACGCCGAGTGCTTCAAGCTTGTGTTGAACTGCTTTCGGTGCCGCACTGGAGCCGTGAACGGCGACGTCGGCTCCCGCCTGCGCGAGGGCGATGGCGATGGCAGCGCCGAGGCCGCGCGAGGAGCCGGTGACGAGGGCGGTTTTACCTTTGAGACTGAATTTGTCGAGGATCATGATCAGGGTTCAGAACGAGTGTTCAGGGATCGGGTTCAGAGATTAGCGATCGGGGAAATGAAGTCCTTTCAGCAGAGCGGCGCAAATGGCTCTCTTCTTATTATGTCTGACGGAGTTGGAGTGGACCGCGGCTATCTCGCGGTTTCGATGGCT
Source organism: uncultured Occallatibacter sp. (assembly GCA_964552975.1). Taxonomy (GTDB): domain Bacteria; phylum Acidobacteriota; class Terriglobia; order Terriglobales; family Acidobacteriaceae; genus Telmatobacter. Next base: position 17,997 of record CAZKJB010000030.1, read on the forward strand.
TTAGTCTCACTGTTGCTGCCAGCCGGGTTGAATCCGCGTTCGACCGCCGTGATGCCCGCGCGCAGAAAACCGAGCGTGTGGGCCATGCCAGCGTGCCACGGAGCGGAACAGGTCATCTGCGGCGAGTGGTCGGGAATGATGACGCCGTCAAATCCGTTCTTGTGGAGCGTCCAGAGGATGCGCAGCATGTCCACGTCGCCATCGTCGATGAAGGTTTCGTGGTAGTGCGGGGCCTTACCCGCGATGTTGCGGAAATGGACGTAGGCGATACGGTGCTGGCTGCTGTAATTGTCGACGGTCTTGTAGAGGTCGCCCTCGGTCATTTCCGCCAGAGTGCCAAGGCAAAATTCGAGCATGTTGCTGGGGCTGGGCGAGATGTCGATGAGGCGCTGGTACATTGCCTGTTGGTAGACGAGGCGAGGCTGCCGGCGCATGGTGGGGGTCGGCGGATCGTCGGGGTGCGCGGCGAGGCGCACACCGGCTTGCTCGGCAACGGGCAGAGCCTCCTCCAGGAAGCGCTGCAGGCGGCGCCATAGCTCGCCGTGCGAGATGGTGGGCAGCGTGCCCGGAGGCGCATTGGGATTGACGATCATGTTCCACACCTGTCCATTCGGAATGGGTGTGTCGACCGTGCCGTCCATGCCGACCGATTCGGCACCGCCGCGAGCGAAACGACCCGAGGTACGGCCGGCAACACCGGCGATGGAAAAGTTGTAGCCCATGGTGCCGATGCCCGCTTCGCCCATGGCTCGCAGGATGGCGTGAACATTGCGCATGTGTTCAGCGCGCCGAGGCCCGTCAAGCAGAATGTCGTACCAGTGCGCGGGGTCGAAGTTCTCGATGCCTTCGAGTTTGAGCCCTGCAGCCTCGACCTGCTTGCGCAGCGCGATGAGCTCGGCAGCGGTCCACAGGCGGTTGGGATCGCCGGCCACGCCCCAGGGCTTGTCTTTGCCGCCGGTCGGCTGGTTTTGCGAGGGGTTCGCCTCACCCTGCTTGAAGTAGTCCACAAGGTGCACGATAACGTGCGTGCAGCCGGCCTGCACGGCGAATGCATAGTACTCGTCGTTGAGCATGTGCCGGTAAAGTCCCAAGCCAAGCTTCATAAGCGCCCTGCGCCAGTGTAAATGGCAGACTAAGCGGATTGAGACAGACCAGCGGTCAGCAAGCGTGCGCGGCGGCTCACGGGAAGAAATGAGGGGCGGGGGAAAGTAGCCGTAAATTGAAAACGCCAGAGGCCGAAGCCCCTGGCGTCTCAATGCTTGGTGATCGAGTAGTACAACCGGCTGTCGTGTCCCCCGGCTACCCCAGCGGCCAACCCTCCAGCTTGCGCTTGAGGATCCTTCCTCTGGCTGCGCCGGCACAGAACCTGCGACTTGCGCCGCCTGCCCCGCACTCCGGCTCGACCGGTGGTCGACTTTGCCAGCTCGGATCGGTGTTCTGTCGTCGGCTCGACCGGTGGCAAACCTCCGATTTGCATCGGCGTTACGCGCTGCCGTTCGACCCTTGGCTGACCTTCCAACTTGCGTTGGCGTCCTTCCTCAGGCAAGGCCGAGAACCAACTTTCGATTCACACCGGACTTTGATCCTTCAGCTCGGCTCGTGTCCAGCTTCCGGTTCGCACCGGTTGCTGTTGCAACCTCGGCTTGCGCCTTCTGCTGCTGCGGCCTCTGGCTTGCGCCAGCTTCCGCCCGTCTGCCAAACCAGTGGTGAACTTCCGACTCGCATCGGCTGTTCTAGCCCCCGGCTTCACCGGTTTCGAATCACGCGGCTTGCGCCTTGTGCTTCTACCTCCGGCTGGGCTTTCGATGCACCCCTAACTTCAACCGAACCTTGCATCGCCGGCAAGCCGTCGATGAGTA
>CAZKJB010000031.1:0-19651 GCA_964552975.1 uncultured Occallatibacter sp.
GCGGGGCGCTACATTTTCCTCATTGTTGCATTGTTAACCAAAGTTAACTATATTGGTCTAACTGTGATTATGCAGCCCCGAGGTCCCCATGAATTCAAGAAAAGCAGAGCGGCCTATTTTCTTGAGTTTTCTTTTGTTCGCCATAGTCGCCTGCATCGAAGCCCCCGCGCAAAGCGGCACCTCGAGCGCTCTCTCCGGCACGGTGCTCGACGCTTCGGGGGCCGCACTGTCCGGCGCCGCGATCACCGCGACTGATGTCGACACCAAGGCCATGCGCACCGCGCAGACGAACGAGGATGGCCGTTTTCTCTTCCCGCAGGTCAATCCCGGCACCTACACGGTTTCAGTGCGCGTCCCAGGGTTTACGGAACAGGTCTCGCAGCCCGTCGCCGTCGAAGTGAGCCGTACCGCCGCACTGAACTTCAAACTCGCCGTATCTTCCGCTTCGCAGACGGTCGAAGTCACGGCCCAGCAAACGCTGCTCGCTCTTGAAAATCCCAACACCACGACCACCATCGAATCAAAAACAATCTCCAATTTGCCCAATGCCGGCTCGGACCTGACCTTCATTGCTCAGTTCGCCCCCGGAGCGCTGATGAACACCGCAGGCTCCTCCAACGACGCTAAGGCCGCGGGTGGGTACGGCAACGTGGAATATAACGGCCTTCCCGCCACGTCAAACGGCTACATCCTCGACGGCTACGACTCCAACGATCCCTGGCTGGGCCTCAACATAGGGCTCTCCACCAATCTCGTCCTTGGCCTTGATGCCGTCGATCAGGCCACGGTGAATACAAATTCCTACGCAGTCGATGAGGGCCGCTATGGCGCGTCGCAGGTGAACTTCTTCACAAAGTCCGGAACCAACAAATTTCATGGCGACGTATACGAGCAATGGGACGGATCGCTTTTCAGCGCGGAAAACTACTTCCTCCATGCCAATGACTCGCCGGGCAACATTACTCCCAAGCCGCGCTCGAATGTGAACCACTTCGGCCTCAGCGTGGGCGGGCCCGTTCGAAGAAACAAGCTCTTCTTCTTTACAGCGTATGAGGGCGTTCGCATCGCGCTTCCCATTGTGGTCCAGGATGTCGATCCATCTGCGGCCTACCAGCAATACGTGCTCAGCCAGCTTGCCGTCGGCGGCGTTGACCCGATCACTGGAACCACGCTACCCGCCGAGCCTGCCGAGGTGGCCTTCTACAAAACGATGTTCAGCCTTTATCGCAATACCGCCGGAACCCCGGTCCCAGTCAGCTCGTGCCCGATTGACTCAAGCGGCGCGCTGCTCTCTGGCGCGCAGAACAGCGGCAATCTGTTCAACGGGAGCGGCTGCGCCAACCAGCGCCAGGACTCGCTGCAGAACAGCGACCACGAGAACCTGATCGTCATCAAAGTCGATCACACCATGGACTCGAAGAACACCGTCTGGTATCGCTTCCAGCAGGACACCGGCCTGCAAGCCGCATATACCGATCCGATTAACCCCATCTTCAACTCCTACTCCCCTCAACCGCAGCGCACGCTGGTCGCCGGATACACGCACATATTTCGACCCAATCTCGTCAACCAGTTCAATCCCGGCGCAAGCTGGTACTCCAGCATCTTTGAGCCCAACAACTTCGACGAGGTTCGGCAGACTTTCCCCATCGTGCTGGCGGCAGGCAGCAACAACGCGCCTTTTACCACAGTCGGTGGCAACAACAATACCTATCCCCAAGGCCGCAAGGTCACGCAATGGCAGGTGAACGACAACCTGGACTGGATTCGCGGCAAGCAGGAATACCGCTTCGGCATCAACACCCGACGAATCGACGTAAGCGACTACGACCTGGGCGAAGGCAGCGTGCCTACCGCCGTTTATAACGATCTTGCCGAGTTCACCGACGGCGCAGCCTACACAGAGAGCGAGACATTTCCGGTCTCGTTCAAAGAGCGCATCGCCGCCGGCAATCTCGATCTCTACGCGATGGATACATACAAGCCCACATCCGGCGCTACATTCATCGCCGGCGTAAGGACAACCTGGAACACCGACCCCGTCAACGAGCAGCATCTCTTCGCGCGCCCGGCGGGTTCATTCCTCGATCTCTCGCACTCCGTCAACGAACCGCTCGATCAGGCCGTTCAGACTCATGTGCGAGCGCTGTTCCCGTCGACACCCCTGCTGGTGTGGCAGCCGCGTCTCTCCCTTGCTTACCAGATAAAACCGGGAACCGTAATCCACGCCGGTTTCGGAGTCTTCAACGACATCATTCCCGCGCAGATTGCCGACCTAGCCGCCACGAACGCACCGTATGCTCCCACCTTTGTTGGCGGCATCGGCGGCCAAGTGGGCGGCCTTGCCATCGCGCCCGGTGTCCCCAACAGCGCCTCCGACGCGGCCTCCGCTGCCAACCAAGAATTCCAGTCGCTCTTCAGCGCCGATGGGCCGCCTTGCACCGCAATCGCTTCCGGCGCACCCACCTGCCCTCTCGCGGTCAGTCTCAATACCTTCCCCACCGGCACACTCAAAACGCCGTACTACTACCAGTACAACTTCGGAATCGAGCAGAAGCTGAACGCGCGCGGCGCAGTCCGCATCGGTTATGTCGGCACCCGCGGCCTTCATGAGCCGTTTGAGGTAGGCCTCAACGGATACCAGAATGTCTGCACCGGTTGTTTTGCGCCCTATCCCTACCAACAGCCCCTTGACCAGCGGTTCGGCAGCGTCAACGAGTTCCGTACGGATGCCAGCAGCAACTACTCCGGTCTCCAGGCGAGCCTCTCTGAGCAGCTCCAGTCCCTGACGCTCAGCGCAAACTACACATTGAGCCATTGCCTCGACGACGTCTCCAACGGCGGCCTGCTCCCCTTTTCTTCGCAGGGCATTCTTACCCCGCTGCCGGGTGAACTAAGGCGCCAATACAGCAGCTGCGATTACGACGTCCGCCAAAACCTCTCCGCCTACGGCATCTACCGGATTCCGTTTGCATCCAGGCATCTTCTCTTGCGCGCCCTCTTACGCAACTGGTCATTTTCTGAGATTGCTTTCCTTCACAGCGGCCTTCCATTCTCTGTCCTCAGCCAGCCTTACACTGCCAATGGCAAGGGCGTCTTTCAGTCCGTCGGCCCGCAGTATGCCCGCCGCGTTCCCGGCCAGCCGCTCTATCAAAAGTCCCGATACTCCAACGTCACCGTGGCTGGAACGCGCCAATGGCTCAATCCCAATGCCTTCGTTTCTGTGGTCGATCCCACCACCGGCGCATGCACCGGTGGCGATTTGCCTGCCAACTGCCAGTTCGGCGACTCAGGCCGCAACACCGTGCGCGGCCCCCACTTCACGGACTCCGACATCTACCTATCGCGCCGGTTTCCGATATGGGAGCAAACCACTCTGCGCTTCGATGTGCAGATGTTCAACGCTTTCAACCATGCGAACTTCGCATTACCCAGCAGTGTAGAGGCCGGCGTGCCGGGAGAATATATTCCGCCGAAGTTCGGAACCCTGGAGAGCACCATCTCGCCGCCAACCGGCCTCTTGGGCGTCGGCCTGGGAGGCGACAGTTCTCCACGCATGATTGCCTTTCAGGCTCGAATCGAGTTCTGAGAGCGGGCCGCCGGGTTACGGCCGAATCACCGGCAAGGCGGGAGTTGCCGGCTGATCGACGCTGCGACGCAACCGCTGTTGATGATGCTTGTTTGTTGCCGTCAAGCTTCCGCAGCTGACGCCTAGGTGCGTCCGCCGAAATATTTAGCTCCTAACGAAGTCGGGATGTCGCAACTGAAAGGGGCACTGGCCAATCCACAGGCGCCGGTGCTAGTGTTCCTGTGTGCCGAATCCCGGCGTGGTTCGGGCTCGTTCCCCTCACTCCTTCGCCAGTCCCAAAGGAGCCGCGCCCGGCAGCACAGGAGGTTCTGAATATGGCCACTCTGTCTATTGATCCACGTCTCAGCCGCGGCACTACCGGCTTTTTGAACAGCGATCACAGGATGCTGATTGACGGCCGCTTCGTTGCGGCGGCGTCCGGCAAAACGTTTCCGGTTTACAATCCCGCAACCGGCGAAGCGATCACGCAGGTTCCAGAGGCCGAAGCCGAGGACGTTGACCGCGCTGTAGCGGCGGCGCGCCGCGCCTTTGACGATGGGCCCTGGCCGCGCATGTCGCCTTCGGAACGAGGGCGCGTGCTTTGGAAGATCGCCGATCTTGTGGAAGAACATCCGGAGGAGTTTGCCGAACTGGAGTCGCTGGATAACGGCAAGCCGCTCTCTGTAGCGCGCGTGGCCGACGTGCCGCTGACGGTGGACATGTTCCGCTACATGAGCGGATGGGCTACGAAGATTTCGGGCAAGACGCTGCCCCTCTCGGCGGGATACGACTTCCACTCCTACACGCTTCGCGAGCCCATTGGAGTGGTGGCGCAGATCATCCCGTGGAACTTTCCGCTCCTGATGGCGGCGTGGAAACTGGCTCCGGCACTGGCTTGCGGCTGCACGATTGTGCTGAAGCTGGCCGAGCAGACGCCGCTTTCAGGGCTGCGGCTGGCGCAGGTTCTGGATGAAGCCGGTGTGCCGGCCGGCGTGGTGAACGTGATTACCGGATACGGCGAAGGAGCCGGCGCTCCGCTGGCCGCTCACGAGATGGTGGATAAGGTGGCCTTTACCGGATCGACCGAAGTGGGCAAGCTGATTGTAAAAGCTGCGACGGGAAACCTGAAGAAGGTATCGCTGGAACTGGGCGGAAAATCGCCCGTCCTGGTCTTTCCGGATGCGAAGATCGATGGCGCAATTCAGGGGACGGCGAGCGCCATCTTTTTCAATCACGGGCAGTGCTGCTGCGCGGGTTCGCGCCTCTACGTGCACGAGAAGGTTTTCGACGAGGTTGTGGACGGCGTGAGCCAGGTGGCGAACGGGATCAAGCTCGCACCGGGAATGGATCCCTCATGCCAGATGGGGCCGCTGGTTTCGGACGAGCAGTATCACCGCGTGGTGGGCTACATTGAATCGGGAATCGATGAGGGCGCGAAGGTGGCAGCCGGAGGCCCTGTTTCTGGCGTGGATCGCGGCTGGTTTGTGCGTCCCACGGTGCTGACAAACACGAATCCGCGCATGAAGGTCGTTCAGGAAGAGATCTTCGGGCCGGTGGTGTGCGCGGTTCCGTTTTCTGACAAGGACGTGGACGCGATCGTGAGGCGCGCCAACGACAGCATCTATGGTTTGGCCGCCAGCGTATGGACCGAGAACCTGAGCATGGCCCACAAGGTGGCTCGCGGCCTGCGCGCAGGCACCGTTTGGGTGAACTGCCACAACGTCTTCGACGCCTCTCTGCCTTTTGGCGGATACAAGCAATCGGGCTGGGGCCGCGAGATGGGCGAGGAAGTTCTGAACAATTACCTGGAGACTAAAGCGGTAACCGTCGCTCTCTGATTCGACCGCAGACGCCTGCTCCCGGACCAGAGCTCCGGGAGCAGTGTGCTGTTACTCAATTGCGGGGTGTGTCGCCGCTCGGCGCAAAGCGGGCTCGACAGGCGACAATCAATCCTGCTTGGTATCTTAAAATCAATGCCGCCTGGCAGGTCAGATTAAGCGCGGCTACGCTGTCAAAATAAATCCCACTTGGCATCTGAATATGTTGTTGGGGGAACCGACGATGTTGCCATCGATGAATACACCTGACCGGCAAGCAGAAGCCTTTCCTGTTCTCACGCCGGCGCAGATCGCGCGGATCCAGCCCTATGGCAATGTGCGATCGGTGAAGACCGGAGAGGTTCTTTTCGAACCCGGCAAGGTGGGGATGCCGTGTTTCGTAGTGATCACAGGGAAGCTCGACATTGCGATGCTCGGGCTAGCGGGTGAGCAGACATTTGTGACTCATGGCCCGGGGCAATTTTCCGGTGAGGTTGTGTTGATCTCCGGGGCGCGCGCACTTGCCCGAGGGCGGGTGGCCGAGGCCGGGGAGTTCCTGGAGTTGAGCGCAGACGCGTTGCGCACGTTGATTGCAAGAGATGCTGAGCTGAGCGATATCTTCATGCGCGCTTTCATTCTGCGTCGTGTCGCGATGATTTCGGGAGGCCTGGGCAACGTGGTCGTGTTGGGGTCGCAACATTCATCGGATACGCTGCGCCTGCGCGAATTCCTTACGCGCAATGGCCATCCCCATAGCTATGTGGATCTCGACAGCGATCAAACGTCGCAAGAGCTTCTGGATCGATTTGAGATCAAGCTGGAAGATATTCCGTTCGTGATTTGCAGTGGGAAGACTGTGTTGCGCAATCCAACAAATCAGCGGCTGGCGGAGTGCCTGGGATTTGCGGGAGATATCGACGAGCACCACGTTTACGATGTCGCAATTGTGGGCGCTGGTCCGGCCGGTTTGGCAGCGGCCGTGTATGCAGCTTCAGAAGGGCTGAACGCTGTGGTGATTGAATCCGAGTTCCCCGGAGGCCAGGCGGGCGCGAGCTCAAAGATCGAGAATTACGTCGGCTTCCCCATGGGCATTTCCGGCCAGGAGCTTGCCCGCCGCGCGGTTGTGCAGGCAGAAAAATTCGGCGCTCAGATGACGGTGGGCCAGAAGGTGGTGAAGATCAGATGCGACGAGCGACCGTATCAGCTTACTTTGGAAAACGGCGGACTGATCGAGGCGCGCAGTATTGTTATCGCCACAGGCGCCCAGTACAACAAGCCGAAGGTTGAGAATCTGGAACGGTTCGAGGGGCAGGGCATCTACTACGCCGCCACATTCATGGAAGCACAACTCTGCACAGGCGAAGGGATCATTGTAGTGGGCGGCGGCAACTCGGCAGGCCAGGCAGCGGCCTTTCTGGCAGAGACGGTAAGCAAGGTCTACATGCTGGTTCGCGGCAAGGAATTGTCGGAGACAATGTCGCGCTATCTCATCCAGCGAATCGTTGAAAATCCGGCCATTGAACTGCATTCGCAAACGGAGATTGTCGCAGTCGAAGGCGATTCGCACCTGGAACGGGTTAGCTGGCTGAATCGGGCGACAGGCGAAGAGTCAGTGCACGACATCCGCCACGTGTTCGTTATGGCAGGCGCTTCACCGCGCACAGATTGGTTGCAGGGATGTGTCGCCCTGGATAAACAGGGATTCATCCTGACAGGACGCGACTTGGATCCGGTTCTGGACACCGCGCCAGTGAAATGGCCGCTCAGCCGAGCTCCGCAGATGCTCGAAACCAGTTTGCCCGCAGTTTTTGCAGTCGGAGATATTCGTTCCGGCAATGTAAAGCGCGTTGCATCTGCCGTGGGTGAAGGTTCAATCTCGATCCATCTCGTGCATCGCGCATTAGCGGAGATCTAGGGATCAGAGATCTGAGATCTGAGATCTGCGTGCGGGAATCGCAAGTGGAAGGTTAACTGGGCAGCGCGTTAACCGACCACGAGCGATCTCGACCCCCGCAGATGGTTGGGGAAAACAGTTTAGGTTTAAGCGTGACGTGTTGCACGATGGTTCGATTATGCGAGCGAAGTGCTGATGTTGCTGAACGTCGTATTGACTGCCAGAGCGACATTCCTCATGCCGGCAATGAGCGCCAATGCAATCAAGGACAACAGTAATGCATATTCGACCAGGTCCTGACCATTTTCGCTGGTTGTCAGGTTCTGGAGCCGCACGTACAGATACAGAAATGCGTTGTGCATTTGATCCTCCCCCAATGAGTGATTTTCCGGCCTGAGCCGGTTTCTGCCGTTCGAAGAACTTTTGTGTTTTTAGGAGACAGGCAATTCTTCAAAATTCAGCTTTGGATTCGATCGTCGATCTCATCGGTCCGCGAGGACTCGTGAATTAGAAGATAGCGAGAAATGCAACGAACGTGGAGAGATAAGGCCCAAAAAATGAACCGTTAGGGATGGGCCGCCCGGACAATTCGGTACCTATGTGACGGTTACCAAGACGGCACAACACAATCTTTGACGGGATGCAGAGGGCTTCTGCCGGGCTTCGAAGAATTTGGAGAGAGCCGCAAATCCCCAGTGTTTATGCGGGTACGGCGCGATGGAATTAGGCCATTGGGAGGCATCCCACAAAAGTACCGCATAAGTTCTCGGCAGCGAGCCGGGCTCCAGTTAGAGCACAGTCTTGAGCAGAGCGGAGAGACCATTCCACGCGATCTGGACACCGATGCAAAGCATGATGAAGGCGGTGACGCGGATTATGCCATGAGAAGTTGGCTGGGAAACTTTGGTGGTGATGGTTGGCGCGTACGCATAGCAGATGTAAACGAGGATGCTGACCGCGACCACTGCCGCAAATATTCCGATGTGACCGAGTAAGTTTTCGCTGAGCTTGCTTCTGGAGATGTGGGCGCTGAGCGTGAGCATCGTGACCAACGTTCCGGGGCCGGAAGTAATAGGAAATGTGAAAGGGTAGAAGAGCTTCTCCTTGAGATCGTGAAAGTCAGAATCGCCGGGATAGGCAGACTCTTCCTGTTTCTGGCGGACGCCTGCGCCTGAATCATTCTGATTTAGAACGCCCCAGGCCAGTCCGCCGATGACGAGCCCGCCAGCCACTTCAACGATCGGCAGCGAGATTCCGAAGAAGTTGAGGATCGCCGAACCGAGAACCTCGACCGCCGAGAGGAACAGGATGTTGTTGATAGCGATGCGGACCGCTAATGAGCGATAGAGGGCGGGGGGAGCCTTGCCCACGAGGCCGAGAAACACCAACGCGGAGCCGAGTGGATTGATGATGGGCAGAAGGGCGCTGAATGCCAGGAGAAACGTTTTCCAGGCTGTCACGAGTAACTCCAGTTGCTACAAGTGTACGGAATTGAGTGGGGCCGAGGGTCCCCAAAAAGATCTCGCTAACTCGCCGGCCGAAGCAACTCATGTTTTGAGACTAATTGCGGGATGAACCTGCGATGCCGAGTAAGAGGTTCACTTGCTTGTGTAAGAGCGATTGAGTCGAGCCGCGGCGAATTTTTGAATATGTGACGAACGGCATTTTCCTGGTGGCCGACGGCACCGCGATCGGTTTGTAAGGTCGCGCCGCAGGTACGGCTGTAACCTCTAATCCATTCAAAGCAAACAACCTTCCGCTATTCTGCGAGTCTAGATCGCATTCGCACGGTCTGCGCAACTCCCCTCGGAGACCGGTATCACCAGATCCTTATTTACCAGCACTGGAGTGAATCGATGACGCGCACAAGAAGCAGTAATTCCCGGTTGTTTGTGATAACGGCACTTTTGCTCGGCGGATTTTTATCTCCGGCGGCAAAAGCCTTTGCGGAGCCTGGTGCAGAGCCAGATGTATCCACGGCGAATTCTCAGGCGGCGCCGCGCAACGTGAACCACAACGTGAAAGAGGAGATCAGGCTTGCGAACGATTACCTTACCGGCCATGGAGTAGCGCAGGATTTCGGAGAGTCGGCCTACTGGTTTGAGAAGGCGGCTGAAACCGGAGATGCACAGGCACAAGAGCAGATTGGCTACTTCTACGAGGCCGGGATTGGAGTGCGCCGAGACCTGGAACGCGCAGCGCATTGGTATGAGCTAGCGGCATCGAGCGGATCGGTGACGGCCAACGTGAGCCTTGGAACCCTGTATTTTTGGGGAACCGGCGTAAGGAAAGATCGAGAGCTCGCGCTGCAACTCTTCAGCAGAGCCGCGGCGAAAGGCAGCGGGCTGGCAGCCTGCTACCTGGGAGACATGTACTACCTGGGCGCCGGTGTCCCGCAGGATAAGGCCGCGGGAGAGAAGTGGTATGAGAAGGGCGCTGAGCTGCATAACGCGCAGGCGGAATTCGATCTGGGATTGCTCTTTTTCGATCGCGAGGGTCACGCTCACGATCCGCGAAGAGCAGCTGCGTTGTTGCGGGAATCGGCCGCCGCCGGATATGTTCCCGCGATGTACTCGCTGGGCGCGCTTCTGGTGAGAAATCCCAACCTTGCGAATTCAGCCGATGAGGCGATGGTGCTTTTGAACGACTCGGCGAAGGCGGGCCATTGGCAATCGTCGTTGCTTTTGGGAGTACTTGCGCGAGAAGGCATGGGAGTTCCTCTCGATTCCAGCGCGGCGTACTACCACTTCAGGGTTGCCGCGCTGCAAGGCGGGGACGCCGCGGTGAAGATGCTCGGCGCCGACATGCGCAGACTCTCGACCATTCTGGCGCCGGATGAAAGAGCCTCGCTCGATCAAAAAGCGGAGAACTGGTTCGGGCAGCACCGTAACATGCTTGAGTTCGTCTCCAAAGAGGGGGGAGGGTCGTGCAAAGTATTCCGAATATGCACTGGCCGTCCCTGAGAATGGAACGCACACGGTACAGATGCTGCCCAATCTGGCAGATTAGAAACGGCATTCGTTCGCTGAATGAGCAGCATTCCGGATGAGCTGCGCTTGAGGCTTGATTGGACCGGGAGGACGCGGGCTGCACTCTGCAACTGGGTGCAGCCTTTGTCTAGGCAGCGTGAGAATCTTACCATTGGGTGGGAATCGGGTGACGCCGGGGAAGGTACGGACGATGATGAAGAGACTGGAGGCTTTGGCAAGTGAAAGACCAAATGCGAGGTAATGCTCAATCGCGAACGTGGATTGAAGCGCCACGCAAGCAGTCGATGCTGATGCATCCGATCATCTTTATCGCTGCCTTCACGCTGCTCGGGACGCTTTTTGCCGCGCAGGAATGGCACCATGCGCACAAGAGCGGTTTTGAAATTGGAGCCGGGATCATCTTTGGGTCTTGGGGATTGCAGTATTTTCTTTGGGGCGTGATTAGTTGGCTGCTTTGGTGGCGCTTTCGACCCTTCATACAAAATGCGAGCGCCGTTCGCATTCTGACCATCGTGGTTCCATTGAGTTTTGTTACCTATTTCTTCGAGGATATGATTTGGGTTGTCTTCTTCCCCGATGTTCCAATGAACCGCGCGCCAATGCCCTATTGGGAGCGCGTGTCGTACAACTACTGGGGCGACCTAACGGAGAGCATGTGCATCTTCTGGGGGGCATTCTTTTTCTTTCGCGGGATGGGCTACTATCATCAGTTTCGCGAAAAGGAAACCGCAGCCGCCCAGCTTGAAGTGCAACTGGCCAATGCAAAAATTGCCGCGTTGCGGATGCAATTGAACCCACATTTTCTGTTCAATACCATGAACAGCATTTCCAGCCTGATGCGCGACGATCCCGATGCCGCAGACAGCATGCTGGAACAATTGAGCAGCTTGCTTCGTATGACTCTGGAGCGGAGGGATATTCAGCTTATTCCTCTGCACGAAGAAATCGAATTTACGGAGACCTACCTTGCAATGCAGGACAGGCGTTACATGGGGCGGGTAACCCGGACGCTTTCTGTCGATCCCGACCTCTACGACGCGCTGGTTCCCGCCATGATTCTGCAACCGATCATTGAGAACGCCTACGTCCATGGCTTGTCGAAACTGGACCGCGGCGGAGAGCTTTCGATTGAAGTTCGCCAAGAGGGGCAGCAGGTGAATGCGCTGATCACGAATAGCGGCGTGGGGCTGAAAGCCAGGCCGGGAGCACTGCCAAATGGATACGGCGTTGGATTGGCCAATGTGACGAATCGGCTGCGCCTGCATTACGGGAACGACTGCACGTTTTCGATCCGAGAAGTCGATGGGCTCTGCGTTCAGGTATCAATTGCATTTCCAGTCGAGCTTGCGAAAAATTCCGGTGAAAGTGAAACAAGGTTCGGTGCGTGATGATTCATGCAGTAGTGGCAGACGACGAGGTTCTGGCTCGGCAGAAGCTGCGCCAATTGCTGCGCGACGAGCAGGACATTGAAATTGTGGGCGAGTCGGCAACTGCGCTCGAAACCATTGAGCTGGTGCGTACAGTCAGTCCGGAGCTGCTGTTTCTCGATATCCAAATGCCGGGCATGGACGGGTTTGACGTGCTGGGAGCCCTGACTAACCAGAAGGAGACCCCCGCTCCGCAGGTGATCTTTACAACTGCATTTGACCAGTACGCGGTGCGCGCATTCGAAGTGAACGCGGTGGACTACCTGCTGAAGCCTTTTACTCACGAGAGATTGCGCGCGGCCATTCAGCGAATTCGCGAACAGCCGGAAACGGCGCCTCGAGATTCGAGTTCCGAAAACGGAAGCGGCCAGGGCCCTGACGGCTATACGAATCGCATTGTCTTCAAATCGCGGGGCCGCATTCTGTTTCTTTCCGTTTCGGACATTCGCTGGATTGGCGCCGAAGGGAATTATGTGCGGCTATCAACGGCAACCGAGAACCATCTTTTGCGGGAAACGATGGCTCATGTAGAAGAACGGCTGGACCCCCGTGACTTCTTGCGCGTGCATCGCTCGTTTATTGTGAATTTGAAATACGTGAAGGAAGTGCGCCGTGAAGCAGACGGCGATTCGGTCGTGATCATGGATAACGGCCAGAAGGTTGCGTTGGGCCGCAGCTTTCGGTCGTCGCTCAAGCTGCAACTCAATCGACTCTGAACATCCAGAATTTTGGAAGATGTGCGGGACATTCGGTGGTGCGCGCTGGAGTGGAATTGGCGTCCGGATGCGAAACGATGCAATTCATCCCAGGTTTTCGCGGTTCCAACCCATAATTCTCGAATGTGGAGGAGAAGGCGGAGAAATTCCGGGATCGAGAGACGAAAACCGGCCGTGCGAGTCGGACGGATTTATGACATTGGTTCGGCCGTCCATGGAAAACGGCAGCTCATCCCTTGAAGCAGCACTTCCATCACACAGCGGCATCAAAAGCGAAGTTTGGACATGAAAATGCAATCGGACTAAATAGAGGTTTTCATTTTTATGCAGAGTGTGCTCGATTCCCCCGAGTTGGTGACTCCGATAGGCGATGGGCGCGCGCCTGATTTGCGCGAAACGAATTGGACGGTTGCCATGTCGATCGGCGTGGATGCCGATACGCAGCGAATTTTCCAGGCATTGACTGTGCCGGAGTATCTGGAGGCATGGATTAACCTGCCTGACCGGACTGAAGCTGGGCACGTCGTCGCGGCCCAAGATGGAAATGGCTATCGCCTCGATCACTATTCCCCAGGCCGCGCAGCGGTTCGCATTACCGGATCGTATGTTTATTGCCACCGGCGGAAGATGCGCCTTTGCTGGCGAAAGAGTTGCCAACAAACCTGCAGTGAAAGCCTGGTCGACTTTCGGCTGCGTGGTAATTTTGGCAGCAGCATTTTGGAGCTGCGCCACTCCGCGCTTGAGTCGGCCGATGAGTTCTTGTGGCATCAAAAGCTGTGGGAGGGTTCGCTGGGGAAACTGGCCTCGCTTTTGAGATCGGCCTGAGACGGAAAGATAAAGGGCCGGCGAGAACGCGAGCGCGGCGGAAGCAGCGACGACAAAAGCAGCTGCCGATCTCCATTCAACTCCGATGGTTGCGGCCGATGCGCTTATTGTGGCTGCGTGCTCCATATGGCGTTCACGTCGAGCCAAGGGGTTCCTTGCGTGCCTGGCCTTGAGTTTGGCGGGGCAGGAATGACGTAATCTACGTAATTGTTTGTCGTGGAGATCTTCCCGGCGTAGGGACTTGCCCACTGCCCCCACAGCCACTCTTGTGAGATTTCCAAGAATGCCGTCTTAGGGTGCATCTGTGTCCCGCCGGGCAAGGAAACCAATTGACAGGAGCCGCCACCGCGAGGAAAGACAAACTGTTCATTTACTTCGTCGACCACGACAGAAGGCAGCGACACACCCGAAGACATTACCAGCCCGCGATGATAGTGCCCGATTGCGTCCTTGAGGTTCGCGATCATCAAGGTTGACTGCCCCGTGGGCGCAACGGCTGAGGACCCGGTTGTCGTCTGGATTGTGACCACCTTCGAGTTTGGCCCACTGTTCATTACAACTGTATCCATCGTCGAGTGAAACCAACGCACCCCCTTCACGGCAAGTGTGCGGGCACCGCTGCTGGGGTCATGAGAATACTGTAAGCACCATATACTGTGTTCCTCTTCGACCCTTATCGTGGTAGACGTCGGGGAAAGTGGATGCGCAGGTGATTTTCCATCTGTAGTGAAGTCAAGGAACCCGGTGACGAGTTGGCCGTTCGGCGGCGCAGGTGGAACCTGGCCGGCTCTAACAAAAGGCCCTTGCGGGATTGGGTCCTTACAGCCGGAGAGAGCAGGGATCGTTGGCGGCTTCAGCGCTGCGTCGAGTTCGGAGCATCCCGGAGTTGAACCGGCGGATTGGCTGGCTGCGGGGCTCAGTCCGATTGTAAGAAGCAGCGTGATTGCAAGAATTGACCGATAGACCGGGCGCGCACTGTTCCTGGCGTCGATTTTCATGGCGTTATTCTCGAACATCGCCCGCCACGCGGCAACTACTTCGTAGGCGGCGACGACAAAATGGCGGTGGAAATAAAGTCGGCGCGCTGCCTGGGGTGGGCTGATCCGGCGGCAATACGCTCTTCGACAAGCTGGCGGAATTGCGGCAGGAGTCGCGATTTCGTTCAATTGCCGCTGAAAACTACCAGCCTACCTGGCGCATGCGCTCGAGGATACTCGCGCTGTAGTGATTCATGCGGTCGGGGCGGCGCTTGAGCGGATTCGGGAGAATGGCAGCGAGGCGCGCCCCCTGTTCCCTGCCGATATTCCGGGGCGCAGTTCCGTACCAGGCACGAGACGCCGCGTCTGCGCCATAGATGCCGGGCCCCCATTCGACCACGTTAAGGTAGAGCTCGAGGATGCGCTGCTTGCCGAGGACTAACTCGGCGACAGGCACCAATGTGAACTCCGCGCCCTTGCGAAGGATGGAGCGGCCGGTGCCGAAGAATAAGTTCTTGACGAGCTGCTGCGTGATGGTGGACGCTCCACGAATGCGGCCACCCTCCATGTCGTCTTCAGCGTCTATCTGGATAGCGTGCCAATCGAATCCATGATGCTGGTAGAAGCGAGCGTCCTCAGCAGAGATGACGGCGTGCTGGAAGTCGGGCGAGATCTGGCTTAGGGGAACGAATTTGTATCGCTCATGGTACGGCTTGTTGTGAATCCAGGCCTGGAAACGGCGCTCAACATGCACGGCGGTGGTCGGCGGGTCGATCCAGCGAAAGGCGAGAAGGGTGAGGGCGGCGAGCAACCAGCAGAGCGCCACACCGAGGCCAAGCCATAGAAGAGCGGCACGAAGGGTAATTTTACGGCGCGGAGATTTGGCGAGTGGGAGCGGGGTTGCCGTCACATCTCAGGATAATTGGCGGGGCAAGGTTGGTTGGGGTTCGTCGTATGCCATTCCGGCCGCAGGTTGAAAAACGCGGAGAGGTCGGGAGATCCCTGTCTTCGTTCGCGGGCGCCGCGAGAAGCAACGACAAAAGCAACCGCAGATCCCTCGACTCCCTTTGTCCGCGAACGCGGACTCCGGTCGCTCGGGATGACAACTCAATTCGGACTACTTTTGCTCTGTGATGTGTAGCGGATGCTCAAGCCTGAAGGTGAGGAGGGTTTCGGCAGGCATGACGATTTGCTGGTTGCCCGTGAAGGCGCTGCCTGCGGTGCCCGCGCCCGCGCCAGCGACCGCACCTATTGCCGCGCCCTTGCCGTGGCCGGCGATTGCACCGATGATGGCTCCGGCACCCGCTCCACCCCCAATAAACTCCGCCGTGCGCTTACCCTTGCCTTTTTGTTCGCGGTCGATGGAACTGGTGGCTACGGGATAGCCGCCCCAAATGGTGTGAACCCGTTCAAGGCGAATCTCAAGATAGGCACCACCCTTGAAGTGGCCGAGCGGCTTGGCATCGACGACAGTGCCTTCGGCGCGCGAACCATGAGCGATTACAGTTTGACCATTCACCACGACGTCATCAGAAACCGTTGCGGTGAAGGAATCGCCAGGCTCTGAGATCTTCGACCCGAGGTCCTGATCAAGACGAACACGAATCTGCGTGCCTGCTGGCAAATCGACGGTCACGGGAGGCGGCGGCGCGGGGGCGGGTGGCTGGTTGCTGGGAGTGTTCACCTGAGCGCTGTTACCGGGCTGGTCCGGGTTGCCCTGCTGTGTGGACACACCTTGCTGCGTGCTGGATTTGCATCCGTTGCAGGAAAGCACCGAAACCAACGCCAATGCAGCCAGGGGGACGAGGTTGCGAAAGGAGTTCATGATCTTATCTCCTTGGGGGAAATTTCGGGGCCCGCGCAACGAGCGTGAGGTCTGCCTTTATCCTGCAGGTTGAGCGTTTGCTCACCTGCGGTAGAGGCAGATGCGTTGCTGTGTGGCGCTAAACGAGCAGTCGGTCTCATCTCAGAACCATCCTCTCTAAGTTAGCACTGACTTGGGCACCATTTGGAGGCGCCAAGCGAGGCTCCGCGGTACCATGGGATTTCTCCCTGGCGGTGCCACAGCGCAGAAACAGGAGGACTGGTGTCTGAAAGAAGTGCGTTCCTTCCAAGCGCCTTTTGGGTCACATCGGCCGCCATTGCCGCTTTCCTATGTTTTCTGCAGCTCGGCGCAATGACCAGCCTGTTGGCGAGCCGAACGGGATTTGCTGCCGTCGCTCCGATTGCGCTGATGGCAGCTTTGTTGACCCCATATTGGCTGGCACGACGAGAAGGATTACCAGCCAACATGTGCTGGTGGCCTGTCTGCCTTACTGTGGTTCTGATCGCTTCGGCTCTTTTGCTCTCGGCATTTTTTTATGACTTCTCCTGGGATGGACAGTGGTATCACCAGACAGGAATCATACTCATTGCCCACGATTGGAATCCTCTATCCGATCCGATGCGAAGCTTTTCCGGCAGCCAGTTCCACGGCCAACTCTGGCTGCGGCACTACGCCAAGGGTCCCTGGTATGCGGCAGCGACCATTTACGCCACAACGGGTCGAATCGAGTTGGGCAAATGCATGAACTGGCTCATTCTGATGGCAGTGTTCTTCGGGACGCTGGCCGGCTGCATGGATGGAGGCTTGCGTCGCAGCCGCGCACTGGCAATCGCAGCCGTGGTCGCAATGAACCCCGTCGCCATCAGCGAACTCACAACCTTTATGGTCGATGGCGTGTTGGCGTCTTCCCTGATTTTGACAATCGTCGCGACCTTAAGCGCGCTTCGTCAACCACGTCCTGCAGTGATTGCTACCGGGGTGGCGGCATCCATTGTCTGCATTAATTCAAAGTTCACTGGGCTCATTTATTTATGCTTCCTGATCGCAGCAGTGGAAATTTGGTATCTTTTCAAAGCACGCCGATCGCTGGCACGATTCGCGTACATCGGGGCGGGAACGCTTTTTCTCGGCGCCTGCATCTGGGGTTACAACCCTTACATCACCAATACTCTGTACCGGCATCAGCCCTTCTATCCCATACTTGGATCGGCGAATTATCCGAGTCTGGCGCAGCAAGGGAATGAGCTAAATGAACGATGGGAAACGCCGAAGAACATGGTTGGGCGCAATCTCGGTGTGCGGTTCGCGTACTCCATCTTCGGCCGGCCGGGCAATCAGCCCTATCGTGAAGGTAAGAATGCTTCTTTGATGTGGCCTTTTACGGCGCGCCCGCAGGATCTCTATAGCTATACCTTCCAGGATTCCCGCGTCGCGGCGCTGGGTCCGTTGTTCAGTGGCTGCCTTCTCCTGTCCTTCGCATTAGGCGTGTGGCTGCTGTTCAAACTCGATTCATCCTCCCGGTGGATGCTCTTTTTGACTTCAGCAACGATCGTTGCTTCGCTGCTCATCAGTAAGGATTCCTGGTGGCCGCGTTATGGGCCCCAGTTATGGCTACTGCCGATTATCCCCATGGTGCTGGCTTTCAGAGAGAGTTCACCGCGTCTGCAGGCCACGGTGACCTGGGTGCTGCTTGCCTTGCTGCTATTCAACTCGGTCATCGTCGCCACAGTCAGGTTGAATTGGGAGACACGAGCGAGCCTGACCTTGCGTCAACAGCTGCGCGATTTGCGGAACTCGGGCCAGGAGTACGAGTTCAGCGCCCAATATTTCGACGACTCGGCCAAGGAGCGGCTCACCGAGGCTCATGTGCGTTTTCGCGATCTTGGCATGACAAAGCTTCCGAATGGCCACGAATTGGAGAGCGTGGTGGAGGGATATCCCGGTGCGATTCGCTACCTCCCTGTAGATGAGAAGTAGTTGACCAAACGGGCTGGACGGTCGGCAATGCGGCGTTTCTCCGCAACCCTATGCGCGACCCGTTGCATTAGATGTCGAGATTCTTTACGTCGAGCGCATTGTCTTCAATAAATTTGCGGCGGGCCTCGACGTCTTCGCCCATCAGTGTTGTGAAGATCGCCTCGGTTTCTGCGATGTCTTCGAGCTTGACCACGAGCAAGGTGCGGTGCTCGGGATCCATCGTGGTTTCCCAGAGCTGCGTCGCTGTCATTTCGCCGAGACCCTTGTAACGCTGCACCTGGTAGTCCTTTTTGCCCTGCTCGACGATGTAGGAGAAGAGTTCGCGGGCGGTTTGCTTTTCGACCGGCTCGCGGAGGACGCGGGCGGGCCGGCTCGAGGTCTTCGATTCGGCGCGTGTCTGCACGCTTCCCGGAGGCGGCGCTCCTTCAGCATCCGGCTCCTCTTCATCCGGAGGGAGATCGGTTGTGGCAGCAGACTTGGCGGCGTACTCCACCAGGAAAGGCGGCTCGAGGAATTCCTTGATGAGCGAATACTTGGCCATCATCTGACGGAACTCGGGGCTCGAGGCGAGCGTCCAGTCAATGCAGCGAGTGGCGCCCTGCGAATCCGTGAAGCAGACGGACCAAGTGTCGTGCTCTTCGTCTTCGACCGGCTTGTTGACCTTGAACTGGAGCTCATCGGCAAGATCAACGAGCCGCTTGTGAAGCGCGGCGAGCTTTTCAGGAACCTGTTTGCCGTTTTTCGAAGCGAAGTCGGATCGATGCGTGAGCTCGGCACGGGCGAGTATCTCAGTCAATTTTTCGTTGCGGATCCGCTTGTCGACCTTCTCGACGAATCCGAGGTACTCATTGAGCGTGGACATGAAGCGGGTAAGGTCGGCGCCCTCGATGCGGCTGGCTGCTTCTCCGTGGCGGACCACCATGCCTTCAGCGGCGCGGTTGACCATGACCTTCACGAATTCGCGGTCGTCTTTGATGTACTGCTCGAAGCGGCCCTTCTTGATTTTGTAAAGCGGGGGCTGGGCGATGTAGACGTGATCGCGCTTGATGAGCTCGGTCATGTGGCGGAAGAAGAAGGTGAGCAGCAGAGTGCGAATGTGGGAGCCGTCGACGTCGGCATCGGTCATGAGGATGATTTTGCCGTAGCGGATTTTGGCGGCGTCGAAGTCGTCTTTGCCGATGCCGCAGCCAAGGGCAGTAATCATGGCGCGGATTTCCTCATGCCCGAGCATCTTGTCGTAGCGCGCCTTCTCAACGTTGAGGATCTTGCCCTTGAGCGGGAGGATCGCCTGGAAGCGGCGATCGCGGCCCTGCTTGGCGGTGCCGCCGGCGCTTTCGCCCTCGACCAGATAGAGCTCGCAACGGTCGGGATTGCGTTCGCTGCAGTCGGCCAGCTTGCCGGGCAATCCGCCGCCGTCGAGCGCACCCTTGCGTCGCGTGAGGTCGCGGGCCTTGCGAGCTGCCTCGCGAGCACGAGCAGCCTCAATGGCTTTGTTGATGATGCGCTTGGCAACGGGAGGATTCTGCTCGAGATACATCCCAAGGCGCTCGTTAACGAAGGCCTGCACGGTGCCAGCGATATCGGAGTTGAGCTTGCCCTTGGTCTGGCCCTCAAACTGCGGCTGCGACAGCTTGA
>CAZKJB010000032.1:0-19184 GCA_964552975.1 uncultured Occallatibacter sp.
CCAGATCGGTCGCCATTACCGACGGCGCGCCTGCGGCCATTGGCCCCTATGCGCAAGGAGTGCGCGTCGGCAATCTCATCTTTACCGCCGGACAGATCCCGATCGATCCGGCAACCCAACAGGTGATTTCGGGCGGTATCGCCGAGCAGACGAAGCGCGTGCTGGAAAACCTGAAAGCCATCCTTGAAGAGGGCGGCAGCAGCCTGGACCGCGTGGTCAAGGCGACCGTATTCCTGAAAGACCTCAACGACTTCACGACCATGAATGCGATCTACGCGGAATACCTCGAGTCTGAGGGCGAAGCGCCCGCGCGAACGACTGTCGAGGTTTCGCGCCTGCCCAGAAATGTGCTGATCGAGATCGAACTGATCGCGGAGCTCTGACCGGTGACCAAGGTCGATCGGCGGGCTAAAGCGTTAAGCGGCCATGTGCCTCGGCATGAGCGAAAAGCGCGCATTGGAGGGGGATTACTTGAGCGAATCGGAGCAGAAGATCGAGCGCACTGATGCGGAGTGGCGGGCGGCGCTTACGCGCGAGCAGTATCACGTGCTGCGCGAGAAGGGGACTGAGCGGCCGTTCACGGGCGCTCTTACTGAGAACCACGAAACCGGCAACTATCACTGTGCGGGATGCGGCGCGCTGCTGTTTCTGAGCGGGGCCAAATTCGACTCGGGTTGCGGCTGGCCGAGCTTTACGATTCCGGCTGACTCGAAGACCGTGGTGGAGCACGAAGACCGCAGCTTCGGCATGCGCCGGGTTGAAGTTACCTGTGCCCGATGCGGAGGGCATCTTGGCCACGTCTTTCCCGACGGGCCGGGACCAACGGGCCTGCGCTACTGCATCAACTCCGCTTCGCTGACGTTTACGCGGCAACGCCAGTAAGGGCCGTTGGCGGCTCCAGCGGCAAACTGGAATGCGGATCTTCTGTGGGTTTTCGTGCGCGCAACAAAACCCCGTCCTCACGGACGGGGTTTGCTTTGAAGCCCAGATTAGCCCCCGAGGAAAGTGCCTGGCGTTTTACGCTTTCGCGACTTTAGCGCTTTTGGTTACTTTGCCGCTCTTGATGCAAGTGGCGCAAACGCGTAACTTTTTGGGGGCGCCGTTTACTATCGCCTTTACGGCCTGCAGGTTTACATTCCAGCGGCGGCGGGTGATGTTGTGAGCGTGCGAAATATTGTTGCCAAAGCGCGGTCCTTTGCCGCAGATGTCGCAAGTTTGTGCCATGGTCCTAACTCCAGTTTCTTCAGTGAATTCGCGGCGCCGGAACGGCTGTTGGAGCGCTTCATTAAGCGCGCACTAGCGGCTTGCCGAATCTTCAGTATAACAGCCTGGTGGGGTACGAATGAGGCTTACGGTCCGGCGAGGGGAAAGCGTCGGATCACCTCATAGTGCGAACCCTGCGCACTGAGATGGCTTTTGTACAGTAGAAACTCGCGTGCCGTGAAGCGCGGGAACGCGGCCCGGCTGAGGGTTTTGTTCTGGAGTTTGCGCAGTTGTGCTCCCCGCCGCTGGTTCTTTACGCGGGCTAGCGTGACGTGGGGACGGAAAGGCCGAGCCTCAGCGGCGAATCCGCATTCGGTAGTCGCTTCAACGACTCGCTGTTGAAGAGCGGCAAGCGCAGGGGACACGGACACGTCAGCGAATAGCACGCCGGCGCGGTCAAAGAAGCCAAGCTCGCCAAGCTGCACCGGCACAGGTGGCGAGCGGACTTCTTCGAGGCGCGTATTGAGGCAGTCCAATTGTTTCGGCGTAGTGTTTGCCCAGGAATTGCAAGGTAATGTGCCAGGATTCGGGCGCGGGCCAGCGCAGATCGTCCGCCTGCGAATGGAGACGGGGCACTGCCGTCGCAAGCTCGCGAACGACGATGTCGGCCAATGGAATTCCGACGAAGAGGCGCATAAGGCCATGGAACTGGTTGCACCGGCTCTCGTGTAGTCCGGCTGCAAAAACGCGCGGCCCAGCGATTGCTCGCCGGGCCGCGTTTGCATTCCTATGCAGATCGAGTCAGTTCGACGGCGGCGGTGCTCCGGCGGGAGGCATTGCTCCCGGCGGCATCGCTCCAGCGGGCGGCGGCCCTCCAGGGCCGTTTTCATGGGGAATCACAAATTCCGGGGGCATCTTGTGTCCCTGGTGGCATGTTCCGCATGTCACCAGTGTGCCCTGGCCATCCTTGTCCAGATCCATCGCCTTGCTGATGTAGTCGTGGTTCATCTGCTCGGTCATCGTGTACATGATGCGCGCGATTTGCTTCTCGGGCTTTGAGTCGTCAGGGAAGTTCATGCTCGGACGGCCATTGGGTCCGGGATGACTCGCGTCGGCCATGTGGCAGGTGTCGCAATGGACGCCGAGGGACCCGGCCCATTTTTCCATGATGTCGCGTACCTGGCGGCCGCTCGTGTCTTTGGGCAACACCTTCAGGTTGGTGGGCGCGGGAAAATTGCGCATGGGCCTGCCCCCGGGCGGCATACCCTGTTGCGGCGCAGCCTGTGGAGTTTGCGCAGCGGCAAAAACTGCCACGGTCGCCAGGGCAACAGCAGCGGCGGATGGAAACAGCGAAGTAAATTTCAGGCGCACATATCCTCTCAGCGTTGGGATGGCTTCTTTAGAGAGACGGAGCGATGCCGTAGAAAGATGCGGGTCCCCGGGATACTTTTTGCTCCGGAGACACAAGAATGCTCTGCGAGAGCAAATCGCAGCGGCAGGTCGACAGCTTGACTGATGCCGATGCGGCTGGTTACGAGCATCTGCCTCACGCGAAATCCGTCGTCGCGCACCTGCAGGGGCGAGCCTGGATCGAGGAGGTCGAGGCCGTTGTGGGCCGGACGGGTCAATCCGAGTGCCTGACAAAGCCGGCTGGGTCCGCTGGTCAGCTGGCGCGCCGGTACATCCGATCCGAGGCCGCGATTGCTGGCCATCTGGTCAAACCCGGCCACGGGCTCCAGTGCTCGCAGCAACACGCATCCAGCCCGGCCATCCTTCTCACAGGTGATATTCATGCAGAAATACCGACCATAAATTGAGTAGACATACGCATGCGCCGCGGGTCCAAACATAACGGAGTTTCTTGGCGTGGGGCCGCGATACGAGTGCGCCGCGGGATCGGGCGGCTGCCTATGAGGGCCCAGGTACGCTTCAACCTCAACAATCCTCCCTGCCAACACTCCGTCCTGCGTTTTATGCACGAGGATTTTACCCAGCAGGCGTGCCGCGACGCGTTCCGGAGGCGCCTCGAAGAATTTGCGCTCGAGCAGTCGCCCGGGCAGCCGCTTGACGCCCTTCGGGGCCTTCGTCTCGCCAGAACGTTTCGCGCGCCCAATACGTCTTATTTGTGGGCCTTTTTGTGCGTTTTGTTCCATTCTTCAATGAGGGCCAGAACCTCTTCGGCATGGCCCTGGGGCGTCACTTTCGGGTAGATATGCAAGAGCGTCCGGTCCGGGCCGATCACAAACGTGGTCCGCTCAATGCCGATCACCATCTTGCCGTACATGTTCTTTTCCTTCAAGACGCCAAACTGATTGCATACTTTCTCGTCTACATCAGCAAGGAGCGAATACGGGAGGTCGAATTTGGCGCGGAACTTGGCCTGTTCGCGGGGTGTATCGCGGCTGATGCCCAGAACCACCGCGCCCGCCGCCTGCAGCTTCTTAAAGGTATCGCGGAAGCCGCAGGCCTCGATGGTGCAGCCAGGGGTATCGGCTTTAGGGTAAAAGAAGAGAATGACTGGCTTGCCCGCAAAATCTGAAAGGCTTACAGTCTTGTCTTCGTCCGTTTGCAGCGTGAAGTCGGCGACTTTCTGGTTGAGTTCCATGGGGAATAACCTTTCTATAGATGTTGCGCGCCGAGCATCGGCCGCCAGGCTTGATTATTGTCGAGGGAAGCGGAAGGTGTCATCGCGCGGCCTAGTTCGCTTGTGGATAACGGCACTGTCGCTGGCTGCCGCCGTTTCACTTGCCGCGTTGCCATCGCGCGCGCAATACCCCGGGCAGATCGCCAACGCCAGCAAAGATGTTCCCGACCTTCGCGCTGTTGCAGTTCTTGAGTGGACAGGCGACCGAGATCATCCGAAGGCCAGTCGCCTCGTGCCTATTTGCGTCTACGATGGCCAGGCGCTGCAGGATGCAGGGCTCTATCTCGCCCGGCCCGAGCCACTGGCACTTGAGGGCGAAGTCGAGTATCAGCTACAGCTTGATGGGAAACCTGTGGGCCTGTTCCAGGTTGAGAACTCAGGGCGCGAGCAGGGTTCCTGGGTGGGCTACGGCAAGTTGAAGCCACTGCCAAAGCCCAAGCCCGCGCCAGTGCAAGTGGCGAAGATCGACGAAGACGATGCG
This sequence comes from uncultured Occallatibacter sp., assembly GCA_964552975.1. Lineage (GTDB taxonomy): Bacteria > Acidobacteriota > Terriglobia > Terriglobales > Acidobacteriaceae > Telmatobacter. The sequence goes on from CAZKJB010000032.1 coordinate 4,329, forward strand.
CAAAGCGACACGCCCATTCTGCATCGCAAACATCCTGCTGGAGCTGCAGGCGGTGGAAGCGGCTCCGGCTCTGACTCCGGGCCGGGCTCGAACGCGCCACCTCCCGATCCTGACCGGCCCACGCTGCACAAGGGCGGCGACGCATCGAGTGACGGCTCGAGCGGCTCGAGCACAACTGGCTCAAGTCAACCCTCCGATCCGGATCGGCCAACTCTGCACAAGAGTCCCGACGCTTCAAGCAGCGGCTCCGGGGACAGCGGCAACTCCAGTTCGGATTCGGGCTCCGCGCCCGATCCTGACCGGCCCACACTGCACCGCAGCTCCGACAGTTCATCCGGCACTTCGGCTGGCGGCTCCGACAGCCCGAAGCTGAAAAAGAAAAAGGATGAGGATGAGGCCTACGTGTCGGATGTGGACACAGCGACCGATCCCGACCGGCCGCATCTCAATCGCGGCAAGTCGGCGGGCGTTGGCCTTGCTGTGCTGCCGAGCCTCATGGGCCTGCCGCCGGAAATGCAGCAGGAAGTCGCGGTCTCCGATGTGAAGAGCCGCCCCATGCATCCGTGGGGTTATTCCTGGGCTAGCCCGGACGATGAGACCAAGATGAAGTCTGAGATGGAGGATCTTGCGCGCACCGCATTGGGACTCAACCCACCTGCCGCGCCTGCCACCCCCGCCAAACGCACCAGCACCACAACCACGCACAAAGCCACGAAGCCCGCGCCGCCTCCTCCGGCTCCCGCTCCATTGCTCGACGAGCAATTTCACGTCTTCGAGTTGGCGTACGGCTCGGGAGCCACGATGGTGCTCACAGCGCACACCGACGGCTCCGATACTCCGGAAAAAGGCACGCCGGAAAAATTTGTCACTCTTGTGGGGCAGCCCGATCTTTACGGCCACGTCGCCGTGCTGGTGAAAAACGTGACAGACGCCGCGCATCTCGACGACACGCCGCACATGCGCCTCGTGGATGCAGTTGACGCCATGGCGGATAACCGCGGCGAGCTCCTCTTTGAGTTGCGTGGTCAAACGCAGCGCCAGTTTGTTCTTTATCGCGTGCTGCGCGGGTCTGCCACCCGAATCTTTGTGAGCGGCGCCGATGCAGTGGGGGCCCAAACCGGGAATTAAATGTTCCTGTCCCTCAAAAGAGTTATTGCGGCACACGCCTTTTGCGTGTCGACTCCTATACAATTACGGTATCAGTGGGTTCCTCGCCACTTTTCTAAAGGACTTCCAATCAAATGGCATCTGTGTTAACCGCGCCGTCCCCTGAGGTTACGCTCGCTTCCTCTGCCGATCCGAATTCAGCCGCCGAAGAATCGTCAGCTCAGTCTGCAGTTCTATCGGCTCACACCGTGCCTGCGAAGCGCGAAATTCGCATGGGACGGTCCGCCGCGGTGGGTGCCGGCATGAGCTGGCCGATGATCCTGATTATCGGGATGTTTCATGTGGGAGCGCTAGCTGCTCTGTTTTTCTTCAGTTGGCAGCGCCTGTTGGTAGCGGTTGTGCTTTATGTGCTGGCCATCAATGTCGGCGTCGGCATGTGCTATCACCGCCTGCTTACGCATCGCGGCTATCAGGTGCCCAAATGGCTGGAATACGCGATGACGGTCTGCGCGACACTTTCGCTTGAGGGCGGGCCGATCTTCTGGGTTTCAACGCATCGCGTACATCACCAGCACAGCGACCAGGAAGGCGATCCGCACACGCCGCGCGAAGGCGGTTGGTGGGCGCACGCCGGATGGATCATCTTCGGCGAGTCATTGCACGCGCAAACCGAGGCGCTCTCCCGCTACTCGCCTGATCTGGGCCGCGACCGTTTCCACGTCTGGCTTAGCAAATATCACTGGCTTCCCGTCTCACTGAGCGGCGTATTACTGCTTGCCGGCGGATGGATCTGGGGCGGCTGGGTGAATGGCATCGCCATGGTGCTGTGGGGCGCTCTGCTGCGCGTTACGCTGGGTCTGCACGCTACATGGCTCGTCAACTCTGCGACACATATGTGGGGCCGGCGCCGTTTTGAAACTCGCGACGATTCCCGCAACAGCTGGTGGGTAGCGCTGCTTACGGGCGGCGAGGGATGGCACAACAACCATCATGCTCATCCGGTTTCTGCGCGCCACGGCCTGCGTTGGTACGAGATCGACCCCAACTTCTACGGCATCTGGATCCTTTCGAAACTCGGACTTGCACGCAAGATCAAGATTGCGAAGTTCGACCGCAACGACCCCAAGCCTGCCGGGCGGTAAGAGCGAGCCGGACTCACAAGACAACACTCTGCAAAGAGAAAGCGCGGCCTTCCGATCAGGAATTGGCCGCGTTTTTCATTTTGGTGCTCATGCCGGCAGTCAAGTTGCCGGTCAAATAGTCAATCGAAAGCAGTCTGCGCTACCTCTTTACTTTCGCCCGCACCCACAGTGCGAGGAACAGCGGGAGAGCCACGACGAGCACCAGCAAGCCTGCCGGGAATCCGACATAGCGATAGGTGTCAACATAGCTCACAGAGTGGCCGCCAAACACGTTCCACCCGAGCAATGTGAAGATCGCGATACATGTCGTAGCGAAGAAGGTGAAGAACGCCGATGCCACAGAGAGCAGCAAGCTCTGGAACAGGCTGAAGCCCTCCAGCGGAAACCCGAAAACCCGTCCTCCGCCGCGTCTGCTTTGCACAGATTGCATTTCCAGCCCTCTCTTCTAGAATACAAACTTATGGCCAGCAGCGCACAAATCGAACTGTGGCATGCCGAGAAGGTGGCCACGCAAGCTGCGGTTGTCGAAGCGCCGAACGGGATCCGATACGCTTCGTGGGGCGAGACCCGCGTTTCTGACTCGGACCTGGAGCGGCTGGCCGGCGCTGTGCCCGCCACGCTCGCGCCTGCGTTGCGGCAGCGCGCTTACTACTTTGTTCCACTGGCGATAGCAGACACCGGCGAGAACCTGATCGCTCCCGCATACAACGTGGAGCTTGGCGATCGCGCCGTCTGTCATCGCAATGCTGTTTTTGGTTCCACCGACGCAGTCTTCCTGTCAACGCGCCTCGTTGAAGATCGCTTCGGGCTGGCTTTCGAATTCTTCATCAACGTGGCCCACAATTTTGTCGAGGTCGCTGGCGTTCCCGAGAGTTTTGCCACGCTGGTGTGGTCGCAGGCTGAAGCGCAGGTGCGCGGCGAAACCAGCCAGGATGCCTGGGAGACGCGCCGCCGTGCGCAGGAGCCGCATCCCGGCCAAAAAGCCGGGCAGGCGAGTATCGATGAGCGCGCACGCAACAGCTTCTTTGAATCGACCTTCTCTGACGCTCTTGCCGTCTACATGTTGTCGCTCGCCGTGGATTTCGATTACCACGACCTGCGTGAGCGCGAATACCCGCTGCTGGCTGCTCCGGCACTTGCCGAACGGCTGCGCCACGTGGCCGGTCTTTTCCCCGCCAATTCCGGCTACGAATTCCAGGTGCTTTATCGCCGCAAGGGATGACGTGGAAACGTGTCGTCCACGCCAGTCGTGTTAACAAGCCCTAGCTCGCGTAGAGGTTTGCATTCACAAATTGATTCCGGAATTTTCCGTTGGGATCGTAGTGGCCCACCAACGCTCGGAAATCGGGGAGTCGCGTGTAGCATGGCTCAAGCCGCGACGGCGGCAGAGTGAATAGCTTGCCCCAATGCGGCCGCGGCTGGAACGGCGCGAGTTCCTTCTCGATCATCGGCAGAACCCGCCTCACTTCGGGCCATTCCGGCTTCCATGTGAAATGAATCGCAAGCGACGGCCGCTGATACGCCATGCTCATCCATAGCCGGTCTGCAGCAATGGCTCGCAGCTCCGTCACGAAGAGGTGCGGCGATACGTGCTTATGCAGTTTCTCTACCGCGAGCACCGCCTCAAACCCGCGATCCCACGGCACAAAATACTCCGTCTGCAGCTCCTGCCCACTCGAAGGGGTTTGTCCGATGCGGAAATGGGGCAGCCTGTCGTACCACGGGCCCGGAATGCCCTCCTGCTCCGTGCAGCTCTCAGGCGAGTGTCCGGCCAACGGATGCAGCTTGACCGTCGACAGCTTCGCGCCAAAGAACTCCGGCTCCCATTTGTTTTGGTCGTTCGGCGCCAGCCGTCGCTTGATCCACACCTGCGTGGCGCGATGGTGCTCCCAATCTGTAAACACGCTGACGCTGTAGCCGCTCGAAAAAATCTCCTCAAAATGATTTCCTAACTCGTCAAACGAGAGATCCTGATAGACCGATTGCGCCACTTGGTAGGTGGGTTGCACGTTGAGTGTTATGCGCGTCACCACACCGAGCGATCCCAGAGCCACGACTGCGCCGAGGAACTGCTCAATGTTTGTCTCGCTCGAAAGCGACAGCATGCTTCCGTCGGCTCTCACAATCTCGAGCGCAGCAACCGCAGTGGCCAGGTTGCCATTGCGCAGCCCGCTTCCGTGCGTCGCCGTCGAGCACGCGCCGGCAACAGTAATTCCCGGCAGCGAAGCGAGATTGTGGAGGGCGTAGCCTTTGGCATCGAGCCACGGCGCCAGTTGCGCGTACGTGACCCCGCCGCCAACTGTCACGGTGCGGGTCTTTTCATCGAGCGTCATCTCGGTGAGCCGTGTAAGGGATATCTGTTCGTGGTCGCTGTCGGCAATCGCGTTGAACGAGTGCCGGGACCCCACCGCCCGCAGCTTGTTCGCGCTCTTCACAGTCTGACGCACTTCGTCGACCGTGCCGGGAGACTGCAGGTTGTTCGTACTGAACGTCAGGTTGCCGCTCCAGTTGGTACGCTGCGCAGCTGCCTGCTGGCCTATCGCAACGCGCGACAATATGCTACCGGCCATCAAGGCGCCGGTTGTCTTCAAGAACTTTCGCTTGTCCATTGGTTTGGTCGTGACCTCATTGCGGATCGGCGCGGCGCGGGGAGCGCGCTAACCGCCACAACAGGATAGGCGGCTTCACGCAACACTGACAACTATCCGTTAGCAGGCCCTAGATGCCGTGCTTTCCCCCGCCTGTGCACAGAATTACCAGGTTCATTGCGACGAACAGAAATCGTAGTGCCAGCCCATCGATTTCTCGCCCCAGAAGCCGGTCTTCCATTTCACGATCTTCGTGTAGATCGCTCCCAGCATCACCAAGATCAATCCCAGCGCGGCCCACTCGGTGAGAAAGCCGACCGCGAGGGCAACCGCACCCGCCAGTTCCGCCGTGCCGGGAAAGATTGTGAACGGGATGCTCATTCCCAGGCTCTTGGCCCGCTCGACGGGCTTTTTCAGATGGTTGAATCCGCTGGCCCCGAAAACAAGCGCCACCAGCAGGAGCAAGAACAACAGGCTCCAGTCGACATAGTGCGCCACGCCGGGTATTTCAAACATCACCTGAATCCTCCAGTGCTCTTGAGCGTATCAGCGAAGATGGTTCTCCGCGTGACTGCCCTGGTACAGCACAGTGTGCCTTGCGCGTTTGATGCACTAAAGCCCGGACTGAAGCCGGCGGTCCCTTATTTGAGAAGTTAGAACGATACGCTAAACTGGCGGCGAACCAAGTCGCTTTTTTCTCATATTCCCGGAGGTTTTGCGATGAGGCAAGCAGGACGGCTGGCAGTTCTGATTCTGCTTGGCATGAGCTGCGTCGGAGCTTCCTCGCCAGCCCAGACTTCCAACCAACAAAACATTACTGTCATCGTGCTCAACGCGCTGCCCCAGCCGCCGCAACCAGTGAAAGCCGTCCGCGTCTCCCTCAGTTATCTCCAGAGTTCGGTTCAAGTCACCGATGCGCAAGAAGTGACCAACTCCCAAGGACAGGCGCTGCTTCTGGTCTCTCCCGGAGTGGCGCAGCGCGGCGACCTGCGCATTGGGATCACCGGCGCTGACAATCTAGCGATCTATCAGCCGGCCGACGGACAGTTGAATGGATTGCCGCCAACCGTCAATGTCAGCCTGCTTCCTAAAGGCTCCGCTGCGTTACTCGGTCCGGCGCAAATCGAGGCCATGCTCCACCGCGCGCTGCTTCAAGTGAATAGCCTGCAGAAGCAGGTGGCCGCGCAGAAACAAACTGGCGCCCAGCAGGACCAGAACTCCGACCTCGGCGCCACAATCACCGAATGGGCTCAAGCCAACGGCTTCTCAGAGACGCAAGTGAATCAACAAGTAGAGCAGTGGGCGCAAAGTATCCAAAGCCAGACCGCAAAAGCCACCAACGATCAAAAGGCCCTGGCCGAGCTTGCGCTCAAGCACTATGCGAGCGCCGCACAGCTTTTCAATCAGGCCAGCGATGCTGATCGGCAGGCAATCGGTAGCGGCGAGGCGCAGGAGCAAGCTCTTGAGTCGCAGGTGAAGGCGCTTGAGGCCGCGCAGCAAGCGGTGCTGGACAAGCTGCGGGCGCCCGTGCGCCAACTGATTGACCACAGCGAACAGGCCGCCGGCGCCTATCAGCTCAACAAGCAGTATCACGAGGCAACCCAAACGCTTGAGAGCGCTGCCGCAACCGCAGAAGCCGAATACAAAAAGCATCCCACCGACAAAGGATTTCAAGTGCTCTGGCTTGCAGCTCTGGCGGCCACAGCGGATGCACGTTGGCAGGAAGGCAAGATTTCTGCTGCGAGCGAAAGCCTCCCGCTACTGGCGCAGTCTGCCAACGACTTCAAGACTCTCAGCCAGCAATACGACAATCTGGGAGATCGCTCGGACTGGGCCTGGGCGCAAACTGGTTTGGGTATTGCACTGAAGAACGAAGGATTGCGTGACACGGGCGACAAAGCCGCTGCGTTTTACGCCGAGGCTGTTCAGGCTTTCGAAAGCGCGCTTCAGGTTTACACCAAGGCCGCCCTGCCTCAGGGGTGGGCGGCGACACAAAACGATCTGGGAAATACGCTGGATGACGAGGCAGTGCTTGCCACTGGCGATAAGGCAACTACGTTGTTCGACCAGGCAGTGGAAGCATTCAACAATGCGCTTGAAGTGCGCACAAAAGCCGCATATCCCGAGGACTGGGCAATTACAGAAAATAACCTCGCGAGCATGTTTGACGATGAGGGAGAGCGCGCCACCGGCGATGAAGCTGCCGGCTACTTTGATCAGGCAGTGCAGGCCTACCAGTTGGCACTTCAGGTGCAAACGAAAGCCGATCATCCCCAGGATTGGGCGATGTTGGAGAACAACCTGGGAATTGCTCTGCAGGATGAGGGAGGAAGAGCCAGCGGCGACAAAGCGGTTGCCTTGTACAAGCAAGGCGTGGAGGCTTTCCGGAATGCGCTTCAGGTTTATACTCAGGCCGATTTGCCGCAGTACTGGGCCGCGACACAAAACAACCTCGGCGCTGCGCTAAAGAATGAGGGGCAGCTTGCCAGCGGCGATGCTGCTATCGCATTGTTTGACCAGTCAGTGCAGGCCTACCAGCAGGCGCTCCTGGTGCGCACCAAAGCCGATCTGCCGCAGGACTGGGCCGCCACAGAATACAACCTGGGGAATGCTTTGCTCGATGAGGCCGGCGACGTTGCAAATGACAAGTCGGCTGACCTGCTGGCGCGAGCGGTTGAGGCCTACCAGAACGCGCTCCAGGTGTATACCAAAGCCGACATGCCGCTTGATTGGGCAAACGCGCAAGTGAGACTGGGCAATGCATTTCTCTATCAGGGAGAAGGCGCCAGTGCCGATAAGTCTGCTGCATTGTTCGCCCAGGCGGACCAGGCCTACAAGAATGCGCTCGAGGTGGATACCAGGGTGGACAACGAATCCGATTGGGTCTTAGCGGAGGAAGGCCTCGGAATTGTCGATATGCAGCTGAAAAACTACGAAGCTGCCGCCGCTGACGATGAGTTAGCCCTCCAGGCAAGACCCGACTCAATCACCACTCTCGACAGGGTGAGCAACATCTATCACGAGCACCTGTTCCGGTTCGACCTGGCGCTTGCGGACGACCAGCACCGCATCCAGTTAGATCCCTCCCCTGAGACCAGAATGGATCTGGCTGAAGCTAACCTTACCACTGATCATTTCGATGTCTGCCTGCAGCAAGCCGCGATGCTTCCGGACAGCGTGCTGAGTCCGCAGTTGATCGTCGTTCGTGACACGCTCCAGTTGGCATGCCAATGGGCCTCCGGCAACAAAGCCGCCGCGGTTACGGCGGAAAAATCCGTCTCCTCGCTGGCTGCGACGGTCAAAACGCATTCCTGGACGTTTGCAGGTACGATCCACTTCATCTCGGATTCACCTGCATTCGCAACCGGCCGCACCGCTTGGATCGCGCTTTTTACTGCGCTCCAAACCGGCGACAGCTCCGGGATGTCGGCGGCCTTGCAACAACTCGAGCCGCTCATGCAAAACTAGATTTGATGTTTGGCCGCAGATACGACGTTTTCCTTAGCTACTCCCGCTCCGACACGGAGCGTGTGGCACCCTTGCGCGACGCGTTGCGCGGCATGGGCTACAGCGTCTTCTTCGACGTACAGTCCATCGACCCCGGCGAAAAGTGGAAGCGCCGGCTGGAGCGCTCCATCGAAGCATCGCGCGCACTGGTTCTTTGCTGGTCAGAGAACACGCGCGGCTCCGATTACATCACCTTCGAATACTCACGCGCAGAAGCACTGCATAAGCTCATTGTGCCCTGGCGGCTCGACAAGACACCGCTGCCCGCGATGCTTGAGGTGCAAGGCATCACCGCCGAGAATGGCGAGCAGGCAGCCGCCGCCATTCGCCCCGCTCTCGGCCCCACCATGCGGCAGCGCACCATGACGCTAGTGGCGATAGCAGTAATAGTCGGAATTGTTGCAGCCGTCGGCTCTTGGCTGGCGCTTAAGCCTCCCCCACCCCCGCCACCGTGGGACTTTCGAGGCGAGGTCACGGACCGCATCACAAGCATGCCCATCGCCGGCGTCGAAGTCGACGTGATGTCGGGGAACAGCGTCGAGGCAGAGGTGTTCACCGATGTCGAGGGACACTTTGATCTGCGCTTGCCTCAGCCACGGCCCGCTACAATCAACGTGCGCTTCCGCAAAGATGGCTATCAGGCCGAGCAGCCTTTGTACATCCCGACGGGCAAGCCGTGGAACCAGGACATGGCGAAGTTGCCAGGAAATTAAGCCGTTGCAGCGAACGCTATGCGGCCCTCGCTGATGGTCCAGCGGACCTTGCCCTGCATCTTCCACCCGTCGAACGGCGTGTTCTTGGCCTTCGATTTCGATTCGGTTGCGCGGTAGGTCCACTCCGCTTTGGGATCGAAGACCACCACATCGGCATAGCTGCCGATGGCCAGCGTTCCGCGTCCTTTCAAACCCAAGAGCGCCGCGGGCTGGGCGCTCAGTAGGCTGAGCACGCGCCCGATCGGTAACTTCCACTCGACATGAAGCCAATGCAGGCAAAGCCCGAGCGCGGTTTCGAGGCCGGTGATGCCGTTGGGCGCAAGCGGGAATTCAACTTCCTTTTCGTGCATCGCGTGCGGCGCATGATCGGTGGCAATCGCATCGACCACGCCATCGAAGATGCCTTCGATCATGGCGTCGCGGTCGGCCGCCGAGCGCAGCGGTGGATTCATTTTGGCGTGGGTGTTGTAGAGGCCCACATGCTCCTCGGTCAGAAGGAAGTGGTGCGGAGCCACTTCGCAAGTGACGCGCAATCCATTACGCCGCGCTTGCCGCACGGCAGCCAGGGCTGCTGCCGTTGAAGTGTGCGCCACGTGCAGATGCGGATGAGCGTCGCGCAGCTCAGCCACAAGACGAATGTCGCGCTCCACCATTCGCGATTCCGCTTCCGCCGGCATGCCGCGCAAACCCAGCTTGAACGAGACGGGCCCCAGATTCATGCTGGCCCCCTCCGTCATGCGCGTGTCTTCGGCGTGCTGAATGACGGTGAGCCCGGCGCGCGCGGCAGCGGTCAGCGTCTCGCGCATCATGGCATCCTTCAGGATCGGTCTTCCATCATCGGTAACGGCTACGGCGCCGGCTGACTTGAGCGCAGCGTAATCGTTGATCGTTTCACCTTTTGATCCCCGAGTAGCTGCCGCGATGGGGAACACGCGCACCTCAGCGCCACGCTCAGGCGCCTGCATCCAACGCGTGGTCTCCGCCGAGTCGTTTACCGGGGTCGTGTTCGGCATGGCGGCTACTGCAGTAAATCCTCCTGCGGCAGCGGCAGCCGTGCCTGTGGCAATGGTCTCTTTGTAGCCCTGGCCCGGCTCGCGCAAATGCACGTGAATATCGATGAGTCCAGGAGCGACGATCAATCCAGCTGCATCCAGTACCTTTGCGCCGTTCATGCTTTTCAACTTGCCTGGGCCGGCGATCTCGGCTACGCGACCGTCTTTGAGCAAAATATCTTTCGCAGCGTCAACGCCCGCCGCGGGATCAATCAATCGTCCTCCGCAAATCGCCACCGCCGTCATGCGTGGCCCCCCTGTTCGCTTACCAGCAACGCGCGCTCCATCACGGCCATGCGAATGGCGAGCCCGTTGGTCACCTGCTCGAGAATCGCCGACTGCACGCCGTCGGCAACGCCCGCCGTAATTTCCATGCCGCGGATGATGGGCCCCGGATGCAGCACAACCGCCGTCGGCGCCTGCGCAGCCAGCCGTTGGCCGGTGAGTTGGTAGCTCGCCTTGTAGTCGTCAAGATCCAGTTGCAACCCGGCGATGCGCTCTGCCTGAATGCGCAGCATCATCACTGCCTGGGACTGGCGAAGCGCGGCGTCGAAGTCTCGTTCGATGGCAATGCCCGGTCCTGCCGCGGCCGCCTGCTCCGGAAGCAACTCTTTCGGTCCGCATAGCACAACGCTCGCCCCCATCCTTGGCAAAAGCAGCATGTTGGAGCGCGCCACACGGCTGTGCAGAATGTCGCCGACGATGGTGACGGTGACGCCCGCCAAAGTTTTTTCGCCGACCACTGTGATTCCTGGATGTAGATGCGCCAAAATTGTTCGCAGGTCGAGCAGAGCCTGGGTCGGATGCTCGTGCATGCCATCGCCCGCGTTGATGATCGGTAGCCGAGTCGATTCCTCAAGCAGCCACGCCGCTCCCGACGAGTTGTGGCGCAGGATGATGGCTTCAGCGCCCAGCGCGCGCAGCGTAAGTCCGGTGTCTTTCAGTGACTCGCCCTTTTCGATGCTGGAACTGAGGTTTGACACCAGCGTGGTGTCGGCGCCCAGCGCTTTGGCAGCCAGCTCAAAGCTGGTTCTGGTGCGCGTAGACGACTCATAAAAGAGCAGCGCGATGCGGCGCTTGGCCAGAATGTGGTCGCGCAGGATCGGGTCTTCGACTTCGAGCTCGGTGGCTCTGGTAAGCAATCGGCTTACCTCGTCCACGGTCAGATCGAGAACCGATAGCAGTGACCCCGGATTGTATGGAAATTTAGAGGCCGGCGGAGGCGGCGCTGTCACCTGTCGGCGAATCGCATGTGCGGCTGGAGCTGGATTCATACGTGGCTTTCATCGGAGCGCCGGGCTCCGGTCCGGTTCAGAATACAGCGATCAGCTTTTAGGTTCTGACTAAGAGTTAATGGATCAGCTTTCGCGCTCCACCAAGAGAACCTGTTCTGTCGCGTCCACTTCCTGGAACTTTACTTCGATAATTTCCCGGCTGCTGGTGGGAACGTGTTTGCCCACGTAAGTAGCCTCAATGGGCAGTTCTCGATGGCCTCGGTCAATAAGCACCGCAAGCTGCACACGACGCGGGCGCCCGTGATCAAAAAGCGCGTCAAGCGCGGCGCGGATGGTGCGGCCGGTGTAAAGAACGTCATCGCAGATCACGATATCGCGACCCTCGACGTTAAAGCCGATCGCTCCCGGCGTCACCACAGGGCGAACGCCGGCAGTGGATAGATCGTCGCGGTAGAACTGAATATCGAGCACGCCCGTGTCGACTGGCCGCTTCTCGATACTGGAGATCAACTTGCCCAGCCGTTCAGCAAGAGGAACGCCGCGGCGCTTGATTCCCACCAGGGCCAGGTCTGCGCTGCCGTTGCTCTTCTCTACAATCTCGTGCGCCAGCCGCACCAGGGTGCGCTCGATCTCAGAGCCGGACATAAGCCGCCCCTTCACTCGCAAGCCGGTCTTACTTTCTAGTTCGCTCATGGATATTGCTCTTCGGCATTTGCAGGGTTGCTACATTCGGCGGGGTTCGTTCAAGGTCTCCGCTTCCTGATGGTCGCTTCGCCTTGAGAGACTGCTCCGGAACGTCGTAATCCTGGAAATGCTCTTGCCGGATGATACGAGGGGTCGCCTCTTGGGGGCAAGTTGTGGAAAGGCAGCGCGCGATGCCGGGGTCTTTCGAAACTCACAAGCGGACCTTGATCGTCGCAACAGATGCCGTCGGAAGGCGAAACGGCCCCATAATATAGAGGCTGGGGCCCGGATGGCGAAATTGGCAGACGCAGCGGACTTAAAATCCGCAGACCTTTACCGGTCGTGGGGGTTCAAGTCCCCCTCTGGGCACCAAAGAATCAATCACTTATGGCGCAATACCCTCTCTGTGATTCGCCCAATCTGGAAACGCTTCCAGCGACTTGCTCAGATCAATGGAGATCAGGGTAGATTCTGTAGGCGATGAGCTCGGCGTTAAATGAAGTCCCACTGAGGCGCGAAGTTTTGAGAAGCACTTCGAAGTAAGGGAAACGTGCCATATGAAGTGAGGTTCGAAACCGTTCCATCTGCACTTCCGATGTCAGAAACTCTGCGGCCGCGCCGGTGGCGTCGGAATCTCCTCCAGCCAGGATGATCGCATTGCCTGTTCGGCTCGGATTGGGCAGGTACGCGATGGTGGCATAGCCAACGATGTTGTTTGGCGTTCCCGAAATAGTGTAGGCCGCCTCTTCCCCCGGTTTGGGGTTACGATTGCGCACGAAAGCTACCCCATGCGCGTAGTCATAATCAGTAATAAAGTTGAGCTGATCGTCAAAAAGATGATCCCACGGCACGGACTTTTGGCCGCCGATCAGCACAACGTTGTCTCGCTTTACCTGGTCGGCGGTGAAGTTGCGGACGAGAGTTAAATAATGCGGGTCGGTTGACGGAATCTCCGCAATCACCGCTTGCGCGGCGCGCACTGCGCCAAAAGTCACAAGATTGTGGTTAAAGACCTGCTCCGCATCGGCTTTACGGTCTGCGCTCATGTCTGACGACTGGATCTGCATTACGTAGTTGCGTGTAAGGTAGTCGTCAAGCGAGATGGGTTTGTGCGTGATGTCCTCGATCACACTGGCCGAGTCGTCGGGCAAAACAATGTCGGTTTGACGGTGCGCGTCGAGGAATCCAGACCAGAAAGCCGCCACCGCCGGTTGGCTTTCCCACGGATGAAGAGCCGCTTCCATGGTTCGATTCTGCACGAGCAATACCGCACACGCCGCAGCAAGCGCCAGGCTCACGATGGCCCATATCGCGTGTGCCAGGAAACGGAGGCGATTTCCGGCCGGAACCTGCGTGGCCACAGCCGGCACAGCCTCCCCTGAAGCTTCCAGCACCGGCAGCGCGTGACTCACCTCAGCGTCAGCGAGGCGCCTGCGAAAGACGGGCTTGTAGCCGCCGCGGGGAATCTCAAAGATCAGCGGCTCCCCGGCGCCGTCGAACGCAAAGTAAGACTCAATGCGCTTTCTCAACTCCGTGGCATTCACGCGCACGATGTTGTCGGATGTGCGGTCGTAGGACTCGGGACGGCCAAAGACCTTTGCGCCGATCTCCTGCTCGTGAATCTCATGGCAGCCCTCTTTAAGCGATTGTCGGCCAACATAGAGCAGGAAATCGCGGAGGCGCGCTGACCGGCTGAACTGTTCACTGGCGGCGACCCGCTCAATCAGAGCTCGCCTCTCCTCGACGCTGGGCTGATCGCGCGAAGCTTCCAAAGCCGGATTTTCCGCAATCGAACCCATTTCGCTTCACCTGAGTACGTTCTCAAGTCTACCGCTTGCTATCAGCGTCGGCAATACGAGCCTCGAAAACAGCCACAAACGGGCCGCGCCCACTCTCTTAACCTGAGCGAGTTCGCGTCCATTTGAACGGCTTACCACATTACTGAATCAGGACTTATGAAACTTCTAGCGGTTAAAGAGGCGAATCTCTTCCGGTGAATTAACTTGCCAGCGACAAATTGAGACTCCGAGAATCCGTCACTGGATTCTTCATTATGCAAATCATTTCGCGAACGACTCACGGCGCTTCGCACGGATGGCGCAAGCGCTATTCGTGAGCTGAGAGCGACTAAAAAGGTGCGTCCCGATTTATTGAGAAATATCGGTACCGGGCAACCATGGATTCCACAGCACTTCAACCTTTCGGAGGATCAAGTATGATGCAGCATTCAAATCGCAGATCATTTGGATCAAGAACAGGCCGGAAAGGATTTAGCGGTCGCCTGTCCTGGATGGTCGTTACGACCCTTTTTGTTCTAGTGTGTGGTGCTACGCAGAGCAACGCTCAAGCAAAATATCTTGGCGCCTTGAGCGGCGCGGTCAGCGACGCTGCAGGCGGACGAGTTCCGGGCGCCAGTATCACGGCGACGGATACCACAACAAAATACGTTTCGAAGGTAGTCACAGACGCCTCGGGCGAATATACGATTCCATTCATCACCCCGGACACTTATGATGTGACGGTTTCCGCGAACGGTTTTGGTCCGCAGACCAAGACCGATGTTGTCGTTACCGCCGGAGGCACGACAGATGTTCCCTTCACGCTCGTAGTGGGTTCGGCGACCGCGACGATGACAGTGACTGCGGATGCAATGCAACTGGACACTGATTCGGGTCAGGTTGCGACGACTATCAGTACCCAACAGGTGGTTGACACCCCTCTGATAGGACACAACCCGTTTATCTTCACGACGCTCGGCGCCGGTGTTTACTCAGGCCAATACATGCAGTCCAAGGCGAGTTCGCAGGCGAACCAATTCAGCGGAACTG
>CAZKJB010000033.1:0-19017 GCA_964552975.1 uncultured Occallatibacter sp.
TCGGTGTATCGCGACTTCAAGGATGTGCGCGAGTTCAAGGAAGAGCTGGAAGGGCTGTTGGGGAGCCATGCCGCAACGAAGGGGAAGAAGTGATGGAGCCCGGCGCCCCCCAATTTGATCGGCGGACGCTCCTCTTCACTCGGAGCGGCCGGATCCTGCTTGGGATTGCAGCAGCTCTTTCGCTGGGCGCAGTGATTCTTATGCATGGCGATTTGACTTCCGACACGTTTCGTTTCCTGAATCGTCGGGAGATTTCAATATTTGGATTGACGTGCGCCATCGGATATGCCGTGCTTTTCGCCGGCATGTGGAAGTTCTGGCTGAATTGCGATGTCGCGTCGAAGCGCAATCGGACCGCGTGGTTTGTGATTCTTCTCGTGGGGTGCGGTTATGGAAGCCACATCGCATACTACGCTTTCGTCTACGTCCCGGCAGTGGCAGAAAGGCTCCGCAATGCGCGCGGCGAAGCGACGGTGGTAGCGGCGGCACAAGAGGAGAGCAGGCGCAGGGTGATCGGACCATTTGGGTGGGTCCTGGTTGCCGGATGGGTAGTGTGGATTCTGATCATTGCGTCCTACCTCGCTTTTCGATATCCGATGTATGACATCCTTCTCCCATACGCCATGGCGCTTATCGTATCTCCTGCGCTCATGTTCGTGGCAACGGCAATCTATGCAATTGTCACCGCTTTCCGCTTTGGTATGAGGCGCCCTGCCGATTTCGAAGTTGCGGATCGCCGATAGCGTCCACGGTTCGACAAACAGCCATGAAACCAGAGGGCACAATGACCGAAATGAAGAAGCACAAGGTTACGCTGATTCCGGGCGACGGAATCGGGCCGGAAGTCACGCACGCAGTGGTGCGGATCCTCGAGGCCACCGGAGCCCGCTTCGAGTGGGAACGTTTTGCGGCCGGGGCTGAGGCATTTGAGATCCACGGTGAGTACATTCCGGCGGCGCTGTACGAATCCATAGGGCGAAATCGCGTGGCGCTGAAGGGACCGGTGACGACCCCTATCGGCGGCGGGTTTAAGAGCATCAACGTCACGCTACGCAAAAAATTCGATCTATTCGCAAACCTGCGGCCAATTCGCAATCTGCCCGGTCTCGATACGAAATACCCAGGCGTGGACCTAGTAATCGTGCGCGAAAATACTGAGGGTGAGTACGTTGGCCTGGAGCATGAAGTCGTTCCCGGCGTGGTGGAAAGCATCAAGGTGATCACGGAGAAGGGATCGACGCGCATCGCGCGCTTCGCCTTCGAGTATGCGCGCAAGCATGGGCGCAAAAAGGTCCACTCGATTCATAAGGCGAACATCATGAAGCTGTCAGACGGGCTGTTCCTGCGCTGCGCGCGGCAGGTGGCAGAGCAGTTTCCCGACATTACGTATGGTGAGCACCTGATCGACAACACATGCATGCAACTGGTCATGAATCCGTACCAGTACGACACGCTGCTGCTCGAAAATCTCTACGGAGATATTGTGAGCGACCTGTGCGCCGGGCTCGTGGGCGGACTGGGACTTGCGCCGGGCGCGAACCTGGGGGCGGAGTGCGCAATCTTCGAGGCGGTGCACGGATCGGCGCCGGATATCGCCGGCAAGGATGTGGCAAATCCCACGGCGCTGCTGCAGTCGGCGATATTGATGCTGCGATACCTGGATGAGACGACGGCAGCCGACAAAGCGCAGAAGGCGCTGGAAACGGTGTACAGCGAGCGCAAGACACTGACGCGCGATGTAGGCGGCACGGCAGGGACCACGCAATTTACTGAGGCAATGCTGGCGGCGATGGCTTAGGCTCGATCTGCATCGTCCGTTCTGCGCAGAACTGCCGCGACGCCAACAACCGAGTCACTGTCCGCGTCGACGATGGGCGAGCTGCGGAACTCCACCTTGATCTCCTGGTGTTCGCGATTCAAGAGCGTCGCAATCCCCTTGCAGCGCTTTTCGATCGCCGCCCGGCGATTCAGCGGGGCGCCGTCAATGGGCTGATACGCAACGATCGGCACGACGTCTTCGATGATTTGGCCCGTTAGTTCGGCGGCGGAATAACCGGTTAGCTCCTTGGCAGCCGGGTTGAGATAGCGGACGGCGCCCAGAATATCGGTGAGAATCACCGCATCGGCCACAGCGCCCATTGCACTTTCGAGCCATCGGCGCGCGATGCGCGTTTCTTCCAGATTCCTTGTCACCTCTGTCACGTCAACGCAGACGATGCGCATGCCGCAAGGCTTTCCATTCGCGTCGCGCATCAGGTTGCGATACAACCTGTAGGTGCGAAACTTTCCCGAGCGATCGAAGAGGGAGCGCGAGGTGACTGGCGGATCGTCGTTCGATTGCATGTACGCCTGGAAGTCGGCATGGCTGGAGTCTTTTTCGTCGACGGCCATAAGATCCCAACCGGTCAAGCCAACGAGCTGGCCCTGCTCAGGATGGTTCAAGGCGATGGCGGCGCGGTTGGCGCGCGTGATACGGCCTTTGGCGTCGATCTCGATGTACGCAAGGGGAAGCTCGTCAATTTCGTGGGGCAACGCGCCTTCGGCTGCGGAGGGCAAGGTTACGGCACTTCGATTCATCGGGCACTCCGGCTGCTCGTGAGCAAAGTAATTTTGTAGAGATCCTCGGCCGACTGCAGGCGGTCGATGGGAGTGAGGTCGAAGGTGATGGGTATGCGCAGCATGGTGCTGCGGCCGCCGATGTTGACGCTGGTTTCGCGATTCTGGAAGGCGATGCGCTCAAGCTCTGCGTTAAGAATTTGCTCGTTGGCGCGGCCCTGCAGAATCGCCAGCAATGAAGAATCGCTCCAGTGGTAGATGGAATCGTCGGAGTGCAGGTTCTGCGTGAGGAATGCGGCAACCGCCATGAGGCAGTCCTCGACCGCTTCCGGGCCAAAACGCTGGTTGATCATGTTGAGGCAACTGAGGCGGAAGAGGACAATAAATCCTTTACCTCCGGATTCCATGATCCCTTTAAGCCGCTCGATGGCGCTGCCGCCGCCGCGCAGGCCGGCCGCATTGTCGTTGGCGGTTGAGTGGTCAGCGACTCGAAATTGCGAGGCCTCTGCGGGGGCGGAGTCTGCGCCGGCGGGATGAAGAAAGGAGTCGAGCTTGCAATGAAGGTCTTCGACGTTCTGCGCCGCAGCGGCACTGCCGATTTTGCGCAGCAGTTGATCGGCTTGCGCGGAAGAGGGATCGATGCCAAGAGACTTGAGCAGCTCCTTGAAGAGGAACGACGCCGTCAGCCGCCAGGCGGCGTTGCGATTGCGCAACTCATCTTCGCCGGTGCGACGGTAGTTTTCGAACTCGCTGAGCACGGCGCGAATCTGCGCGAGCTTCTCCTCATCGGGAAGGCGGTCAGGAAGCTGCAGCGCAAGCTTGCTGACATTGGCACGAAATTCCTTGTACGATTGTTCGTCGATCTCGGGAACGCCGAGAGCCGCACCCTCGACTACGAGGGTGAGAAACCTCTCAGGATTCGGGAGCCCCGCCTCCTTCCCGTCAGAAGACTGCGAGGCGCCCCGAGCGGTTATTTGCCGCAGGTTCATCCTGATGCGCTCCTGTTGTATCTATCGGCAGGAGGCAGCGCCGCGTTAGGGATTTAGAGCGCCCAAGCCACGCCCGCTGGCCAGGGCCTGTCGGTCCTCGATTCTCGCGTGGCCGGCTCGGCGGCGATGGCTGCAAAAGCACTCCTCTTGTACACTTAAATGGATAAGGCCATGAAAAACAAAAGCCCCATTGGCATCCTGGGCGCGACCGGAATGGTCGGCCAACGCTACATTCAACTACTCGAACATCATCCCTGGTTCGAGATCGCCTGGCTTGCGGCCAGCGACCGATCGAGTGGAAAGACTTACGGCGAGGCCGCGAAGTGGCGGCTGGATACGCCGCTGCCCGAGCGCATCGCCAAAATGACGGTGGCGCCTGCGGAGCCGGACGGAGCGCCGAAGATTATCTTCGCCAGCGTGGACGCGGCAATTGCGCGCGAGATGGAGCCGAAGTTTGCCGCGGCCGGTTGCGCCGTGATCACAAACTCGAGTGCTTTCCGCATGGCTCCGAATGTGCCTCTGGTGATCCCGGAGGTAAACGCCGATCACCTGCACCTGATTGAGGAGCAGCCTTCGCGGAAGGATTCGGGCGGCTACATTGTCACAAATCCGAACTGCTCGACGATCGGGTTGGTGATGGCGCTGAAGCCGATTGAAGAGCGTTTCGGGATCGAGCAGGTCTTCGTGACGACCATGCAGGCTGTGTCAGGAGCCGGCTATCCCGGCGTAGCTTCGATGGACATTCTGGATAATGTGGTTCCATTTATCGGCAGCGAAGAAGAGAAGATGGAAGCCGAGACACTGAAGCTGCTGGGCAAGCTTGCAGGACACAGTGTGACGCCGCTGGCTGCGGGAATGAGCGCGCATTGCAATCGCGTTCCGGTAGTCGACGGGCACACGGAGTGCGTTTCAATCAAGCTGGGTAAGAAGCTGGGACGTGCGGCAACGCGTGAAGATATCCTGGCGGCCTGGGCGGAGTTCAAACCGCTGGCCGGGCTGGAATTGCCGTTTGCTCCCGCACAGCCAGTTGAATGGGCCGAGCAAAACGATAGGCCGCAACCTCGGCTCGACCGCAATCGCGGCAACGGTATGGCGGTGACGGTGGGGCGGCTGCGCCCTTGCAATCTGCTCGATTGGAAGTTTGTGCTGCTCTCGCACAACACGGTGCGCGGCGCGGCCGGGGCCACAATTTTGAACGCCGAGATGCTGGCAAGCCTGGGGAAGCTGGAGCCGGGGTCCCCAACGGCGGGTCCTGGCCGTTGGGGTGGAGAACAGTTGGAAGTGGCGGCGGCGCGGGGATAATTCGGACGGTGTGTTAAACGAGGTCTCAAAATTGAGACCGGGGCTATCCGCCGATGGATGGCGCACCCAGCGCCTCATGGGACGTTTCGCATGAATCTGGTCGTGATGAAATTTGGCGGCACGTCGGTGGAAGATCCGGCGGCGATTGGGCGCACCGCGGCCATTGTGGCTGGACGCGTGGCCAGCGGCAAAAGTCCCGTGGTGGTGGTCAGCGCCATGGCCAAGGTGACTGACCAGTTGCTGCGCGCGGCTGCGGCGGCGGCAATGGGCGACCGTACCGGCGCACTTGCGATCAGCTCGCGGCTCAGGTCGCGGCACCGCGACACCGCGTGCGCCCTGGTAAAGACAGCCGCGGATATCGCTGAGCTCCAGTGCATGATCGACGAGAAGTTCGACGCACTGGACGAAGTGCTGCGCGGGCTAGCGGCAATTCTGGAATTGACGCCGCGCATTGCCGACCTCATTGTGAGTCACGGCGAACGTCTCTCGAGCCGCATTGTGGCCGCGGCATTCCGCGAGCGTGGAGTGGACGCGGTGCATGCGGATGCGCGCGAATTCATCGTTACCGATTCAGAGTTCCAGAAGGCTGCTCCACTGCACGACGTCATTGAGAAGAAAGCCCCGGAAAAACTGCTGCCACATGTGCGCCAGGGCAAAGTGCCGGTGATGGGCGGATTTATTGCGTCGAACGAAGCAGGATTGACGACGACTCTGGGCCGTGGCGGATCGGACTACACGGGGGCCCTGGTCGGTGGCGCGCTGGATGCAGAGACGATCGAGATATGGACTGACGTGGACGGTATCATGACAGCCGATCCGCGTGTGTGCCCCGACGCGCTGCGCGTGAAGGTGATCAGCTTTGAAGAAGCGGCGGAGCTGGCGTATTTCGGCGCCAAGGTGCTGCACCCGGCCACGATTCTGCCGGCCGTGCGGAAAAACATTCCGGTGCTGGTGCTGAACAGCCGCAACCCGGCCTGCGAGGGCACGCGCATCACCTCGCTGGCGCCGCACTGCAAAAGCCCGTTCAAATCGATCGCCGTGAAGAAGAAGCTCAGCATTATCGATGTGGTGGCCAGCCGGATGCTGATGTCGCACGGCTACCTGAGCCAGATGTTTGCCGTTTTCGACAAGCACAAATGCGCGGTGGACAT
This sequence comes from uncultured Occallatibacter sp., assembly GCA_964552975.1. Taxonomy (GTDB): domain Bacteria; phylum Acidobacteriota; class Terriglobia; order Terriglobales; family Acidobacteriaceae; genus Telmatobacter. The sequence goes on from CAZKJB010000033.1 coordinate 5,999, forward strand.
GGTATCGACGAGCGAGGTCTCGGTGTCGCTGACGGTCGATTCGAACGCGAGCCTGCCCGAAATCTCCGCGGATCTGAGCCAGCTGGCCGACGTGAAATACGAGGGCAAGAAGGCGCTGGTCTGCATGGTCGGCGAGGATATTCGCGGACAGAACGGGATTGCCGCGCAGGTGTTCAATGCCATCCGGCACATCAACGTGCGCATGATTTCGCAGGGTGCGAGCGAAATTAACATGAGCTTCATGATCGATGAAGACGACGCCGATGAGGCGGTGCGATCATTGCATGCCGCGTTTTTTCGAGAGCCTGACCCGGACGTATTCGACGTGGAAGCGAGAAAACAGCTTACAGTGGACAGTGCGAAGTGAACAGGGAAGCGTAGACCGTGAATCGTGCAACGTGATCCGTGCGTAATCTGGTTGCGACTTATTGGGTGACGGATCACAAACCAAGAGTCACGAACCACGAATCACGAACCGCGCCCCTGAAGGAACCTATGCTCATTCTTGTTCTTGGCAAAGGGAAAACCGGCAGCCTGGTGGCCGAAGTGGCGCGAGAGCGCGGCCACGGCGTGCGGGCGCTCGATATCGATGAGAATCGCCACGCCTCGGCGCTGACGGCGCCGCAACTTGCCGGAGTGGATGTGGTTGTGGATTTTACGGCGCCCGAGGCGGCTGTCGAAAACATGCGGGCGGTGCTGGCGCTGGGCGGCCACATTGTGGTGGGAACCACGGGGTGGTACTCCAAAGTAAACGAGTTGAAGGCGCTGGCCATCCAGCGCGGCGGCGGGCTTCTCTATGGCACCAATTTTTCAATCGGCGTGCAAAAGCTCTTTCGCTTGACTGCGGAACTGGCCGAACTCGAAGGCTACAAGTTCTCCATCGAGGAGACGCATCACACGACCAAAGTGGATGCGCCGTCGGGGACTGCGCTGACGCTGAAAGAGATCATCCTTTCAGTGCGGCCGGGAATCGAAATTCCTGTCACATCGCATCGCATAGGCGACGCGAAGGGCGAGCACGTGGTGCGCGCCGAGAGCGACCATGACACGCTGGAGCTGCGGCATGACGCGCGCTCGCGGCGCGGTTTTGCGTTGGGTGCGGTGCGCGGCGCTGAATGGCTGGCAGGCAAATCGGGCGTATGGGAATTCCGCGAGATCTTCGAGCAGCTCTGATTCTCAAATTCTATGAAGTCCGCACGCTGCTGTATGTAGGTGCGGCTGCGCTCGCGCCACGCATAGCGACGAAAATTTATATTGACCCCGCCCGCATTGTCACACGCGGCGCGGTGGCGGCCGTTATAAACTCTAGCTGTTATGGAAACGACAGGCTGCGGTACCGCAATTGTGACGCCTTTCAAGGCGGACGGATCGATCGATGAGCCAGCGCTCTGGTCGCTGGTGAATTGGCAGATCGAGTCAGGAATCGACTTTCTGGTGGCGTGCGGGTCGACGGGCGAAGCGGCGACGCTGGACGAAGAAGAGTGGCTGCGCGCGGTGCGCATCGTGGTCGAGGCGGCCGCGGGGCGGGTTCCCGTGTGGGGCGGATGCACGCACAACTCCACGCGGGTGCTGGTTCGGCAGGCTGCGATGCTCAAGCGCGTGCCCGGCGTGGCCGCCGTGCTTTCGGCCAATCCGTATTACAACAAGCCGACGCAAGAAGGGCAGTTTCAGCATTTCATGGCGCTGGCGCGCGAGGTCGATCCTCTGCCGGTGTGCGTGTACAACGTGCCGGGGCGGACGGCGGCGAATCTTGAGCCGGAGACGGTAGCGCGGCTGGCGTCGGAGGCCAAGAATATCGAGGCGATCAAAGAGGCGAGCGGCAGGGTGACGCAGTTTATCGATCTGGCGCACATTGTGCCGCGCGACTTCAAGATTTTCTCGGGCGACGACAACCTGGCGCTGGCGGCGATTGCAGTGGGTGCGCATGGGCTCATCAGCGTGGCGTCGAATGAGGCTCCTTCCGAGGTGGCGCGCATGATCCGGGCTGCGCTCGACAACAATTGGACCGAGGCGCGGGATCTGGAGCGGCGATTTGGGCGGCTCTTCGATGCGAACTTCTGGGAATCGAATCCGGGGCCGGTGAAGACGGTGCTGGAACTGATGGGTAAGTGTGGAGATACCGTGCGGCTGCCGTTGGTACCTCCGATGCCGGCCACGCGGGCACGCCTCGAGCGTCTGGCCGGCGAGCTGGGACTGCTGCGGCTGGCTCCCGTCCCCGCCGGAGTGCGGTCGGAAGTCTTCTGATGAAGCTGACGGGAAGATTGTTGAATTCCGGGCGCGGAATGTCGAGATTTGAGCGCACGTTTTGGGTGCTGGCGGTCGCGGCTCTGGCGCTTTTCGGGATCGCGACAGTGTCGGCGCGGAGCCAGTCCACCGCGGCGCCAACCTCGCCGGCACCGGCGCAGTCACAATCGGATCAGCAGGCCAAGCCAAATATCTCAGGGCAGCGCAACGGCGCTTTCAGCGAACCGGATCCGCTAGACTTCGCCGATCACGCAGGCTACACGTCGCTCTTCGACGGCAAGACACTCACGAATTGGGATGGCCGGCCGGGTGTGTGGAGCGTGGAAGATGGCGCGATTGTCGGCGTGTCGACCAAAGACGTCGTCGCCGGCAATACGTTTCTGGTTTACCACGGCGTCGAGGCGAAGGACTTCGATCTGAAGCTCGAGATCAAGGTGGAGTGGGGTGGTGGCAGCGGCATCCAATATCGCAGCAGCACCGGAATCCCGCAGGGCCGCGTCGCAGGCAAAGGCGAGCCGCCGCTCGATCCGCGCTGGGTGATGATCGGGCCGCAGGCGGACTTCTGGTATCCGGTGAGCGAGCACGCCAAGCAATACAGCGGCCAGCTTTATTCGCAAAATACTTCGCGTGGCATCATCGTGTGGCGCGGGCAGGTAGTGCAAACGCTACCTGGCGTGGCGCCGCGGCTGGTTGGAACCATTGGCGACCGGTCGCAGCTGGGCACTTATGTCAAAGACGGCGAGTGGAACGAATACACGATCATCGCGCGCGGCGGTGTGATTCTGCACATCCTCAACGGCCAGTTGATGGCGGCCCTGGTTGACGATGATCCTGCCTCCTCGAACAATGTCTCAGGGCTGGTTGGGCTGCAGATTGAAGGCACGCCCTGCAAGGTATCTTTCCGCAATCTTTGGCTCAAGAAGATCAACTAAGTCAGCCTAAGTGCGGGCTAAGTTACGTAGGTAATGTCTAAGCCGAGCGACATCCCCGCTGATTGTTGAAACTTTTTTGAATCTTTTCGCAACTCCTCGAATCCTTTCGTGTCTACCTAAACGGCTGCAGATAACTGGCCTGTTAGTGCCAATCCTGCTGCCGGTTTTTTGAATTCAGGCGAATGCTCCGTGCGCGAGCGCGCCGTGGAATGTATTATTTCTTCCCCGCCTAGATGTAGTGAGCCAGTGCAGGTTTAGGCGTCTTATATAACCCCGCAAGAGCTCGCTGCGTCAGGCGGCGTTCCACGCAGAGAGGCTGCTAAGTTTGCTTACTCTGCGCTCGCTCTGTATAAGCCACGCAGAATCGCGGAAAGCGACCAAACGAATATGTCCCCCCAAACAAACAGAAATCACTCTTGCCTGGCGCTTCTTGTTGCAACTGCGGCTGCCCTCGTGGCTACGGGCTGCACCAGTTCTTTGACGACTGCAACGCAATCCAGTGCAGCGGCGGGCCCGACCTTTGTGGTTGGCACCGATGCGCCGTTGGCCTCGGTCGTCTCGTTTCAGTTGCAGCTCACCGACATTGAGCTGACAAACAGCACGGCGAAAACCACCTCGGGTAACCTGCTTGCGAAAGCCGCCACGGTGGACTTTGCCCGCTATAACGGCTTGCAGGGCCTGGTTGACATGACCGCAGTGCAGCCGGGAACTTACGACGGGGTCACCATCACGATGGGGACAGCGCAGATCGGTTACCTGAACACCGGCGCAACTCCACCTGCGATCGTTACCCAGGCCGCGACACTGTCGAGCTCAAGCGTGAGCGTCACATTGCCTCACACCCTCACGGTGAATGCCACAGGCGGAGTGCCTGTTGGCCTGCGCCTGGACTTGGACCTTTCCAAGACGATCCCGGTGACGAACGGTAACTTCGGGACAACTGTCACGCCCACGTTCGACGTGAGCACAGTAGCCCGCACAGATACCGCGGCGCACATCGACGAATTTGTTGCAGCGGTCGTAACCCCGCCGACCGGGACATCGGCTACGAATTCCTTCGTGATTCAGGGCCCGCACGGCGAAAACTTCACCGTCAATACTTCTTCGTCGACTGAATGGGATGGCAACGCAACGCTGGCCCAGCTGGAAACCGACGGCACCAGCGCGGTCGTCGCTGTAGCGGGTCAATTCGACCCGGCCGACCAGACCCTGGATGCAGATGAAATTGCGATCCTGACCGATAGCAAGTTCTACGCCGATGGCCTGGTCACCTACGTAACCCCAACTTCGGGTCAGGCTACCGCGATGAACTTCTATGTGCGGGCGGTTCTGCCCTCTAGCCTCACGGCAGTTCCGCTGGGCGGCATCGCTCAGGTCAGCGTCACAGGAAAAGAAAACTACGGCATCTACTGGATGCACAATCCGTTCACGCAGTTTCTCTTTAACGCAAATGCGATGACGGCCGGCCAGGAGATTGCAGTGGGCGGCCCCGATCCGACCGCGAGCCCGTTCACTGTGAACCGCATTCACCTGCGCAACTGGGGCTATAACGGCACCATTGTCCCCAAAAGCCAAAACTCGAGCAATGGAACCTTCCAGATGCAGGTGACCGGTTTTGCCGGACAGGTGATTTCGGGCCCGATCACGGTCTACCTGGGCGCGGGTAGCGACTTCCGCTATGGCTTCGGCGCATTCAGCGACCTCACTGACAGCACGAATATCCGCGTGGTGGGTCTGTTGCTGAAGAATCCGACGAACGGACAACTGGTGCTGCTGGCCCGTCACGTGGATGGATTCAACTTCACCGATTTCTCGACCTTTGCCTTCTAGCGGGGCGAAGAACAACTGACAATCCCTCGCCGGGGCTGGCCTGACACCAGCTCCGGCATTTTTTTTGAGGATTGCGGAAGGGAAGCTAGAACAGGTCTTCGATCGGCGGAAAAGTGAGCAGCACAGACACAACCAGCAGAACCAGCGCCACCGTGCGGATGCGCCCCATGTTGACCATTCGCGGAGACCATCGCCGATAGAGAAACACCCACGCGACGAGCCAGACAAGAATGGCGCAGGTGGTCACGCCTGAGAGCGGACCGGTGGGCTTCCAGAAGATCATCATGGTCTTGAATGAATTGATCTTGTCGCCGAGGAGCGCGAACAGGGCAACAGCGAAAGATCCAATGCCAGCAGCCAGCACGGCTGCCGCACCGCCTCCATTGGGGAAGTTCCGGACCTGGGGAGCTGGTGACGCAGAAGCGGCGCTCATGAGTGTTCTCCTTCGACGATGTGGATCGTTGTGCCGCCCTCGACCGGCGCATTCTTGTTGAGCATGGCCCCAAAGAACCCGGCAATGCCCGCGACGAACAGCGAGACCCACACAAAGGTGAGAACAGCCATGCGAAGCTCGGGCTGAACCTTCAGGTTTCGTCCGTGCCGCGCGAAGACCACCGCTGCCATGGTGATGGAGATGGGAACAAGCCAGGCAACGTGCTCCTTCCATTCCATGCCGATGGAGTGCCACGCGATGGTGGAGGGGCTCGACATGAGCAGGCGCTGCGGAAAGCCGGCAAGGTTTACGGTTCCAGCCGGCGGGACTGCGCGATACCACGGATAGATTATGTACGCGCCGGTGAGCACCGTGAGCCACGCAATCACTGCCATCACGCCGAGATAGATCGTAAGAAAGCGTTCATCCTCGACTTCGATGGCCGGCTTTATCGGTGACCAATAGCGGCGGTGAAGTTCAACCAGCGCGCCGGAGCACGCCATCAGGTAGAGCGCGCCGAAGCCCATGCCATGGATCATCGTCCAGAGGCTGCGCGTTGTGATTTCCATTCAGAGCCTCCTTTCGTTCGCAAACCGTAGAGCATCGTAATATCTTGCGCTTTTAAAGCCCGTTTCTTCTTGGGGACGCGGGAAAAAGCTGACTGGCAGGCGTGTCTTTTTTGTCGTCAGGCGATGCGCTCTTGTCGTCTTTGCCCCAGGTCCAGTACATACCAACGTAGGCATAGTTTTCGGTTTGTCCCGCAACCGAGTGGCCGTAGCAAAACAGGATCTGCTCGTTGGTGTTGTGCTTGAAGTGGTAGTAACCTCCCACATCAATCATGGTCGAAGCTTGAGTTTGCGCGGCCGCGGGTCCCTCGCTGCCGTGCGCAAACACCTCGGCGCCCATTTCCCATTGCTCGCTAAGTTCGCGCTTAATCAACCATCCCGTGTAGGGGAAGTTGCGATATCCGGTTTGCGGAACCACCTGGTATCCGCCGCCGCCATCGAAGAGCCACTTGCCGGAATTTTTCTGCAACCAGATGGGCAGCTTGTACCAGACCTTGCCAACGCCGAGGCCTTTGTCAAAGTTGCCGGTGGGCATTTCGAACATGGTGAAGCTGCCGATCTGCGGCACGTGCTTGCCCTCTTTGATGAAGGCGATCTTCGCGCCAAGCTCCATGTCTTCGAGGCCGAAAGCGTCGGGACCCTGGCCCGAGGGATCGTAGACCTTGCTGTTGAGCGGCGCGGACTCGCCAAAAGGAAGGATGACGTGAAGCTGAACGCGCGGCAGAGCACCCCAGTTGAATTCGAACGCCGGTCCAGCGGAGCCGATGACGACGGGCGTGCCGTCGATGCCGCCAAAAATGTAGAACTCATAGTGTTGAAAGTCGACCGGGACCGGATCGTCTGTCTGATACGGCGGTCCCTGCGCCGCAAGCCTGGCCACGGAAAGAATGCAGAGCAGGGCGAGGACCAGATTTGACAGAACGACGCGGGCTTTCATCGGCTGTTCCTTGGGAGATGGATGACCTCGAGCTGTGGGGTGGGTCATCTTTCGCGAACTATATATCGAAGTTCGATAATAATCAATACCGGATTGTTAAGGCGCGGTATATTGATTCGTGTGAAGGACCAACAGCGGGAAATCTTCCACGGGCTGATTCGAATCCATGTGCTGTTGCACGCTGCGCACGAGCCGATATTCGGCCTGGCGATGATCAAGGAACTTGAGCATCACGGTTATCGAATTGGCCCAGGCACACTCTACCCACTCCTTCACGGATTGGAGCGCTCGGGACTACTGAAATCTGTGTCAGAAAAGATCGAGGGGCGCAGGCGACGGGTGTACAAGATCACGGCGGCCGGCATGAAGGCCCTGCTGAAAGCCAGGGAAAAGGTGGACGAATTGCACACCGAGCTTCATGAAGAGCATCCGCGGAAGATTTCGCCCGCGCGTTAATCGACGGCCGATGGGCGCGAAAGCGCCGCTGACTTCGCGGGCATTCATCGGACGTTCATTCAGGAACGCAGCGTCATTTGTCGCTGAGGAATTGCTTAGCGAGGAGATAGGACTGGAACAGGAAGGCCGCGCCCAGCGCGGCGCCGAGCAAATGAGTGGGCGTGGCCCACGATTCAAGTTGAGGCCGCAGGGAATTTGAATTCAATGATTTGAGCAGGAGCCACGCCCCGATAATTGCAGTAAAGACGCTGCAGAATTCTTGGTTCAGGCGGTTGATCATGGCCTCAGATTCAATCCTTCAAAAGAGGTGCAGGGAAATCGCAATCGTTCTACTAAGAATTCGATGCAGCGCTGCCGGGAAGGGGTTGCAGCTTAGAAACGGTGGTGGCTGCCACCACCTCCGCCATGACTCGCCTTGGGCGCACTCTGATGGCCGCCGCCAAAGCTCTTGGGCGCGTGGCCACCGCCAAATCCGCCAGAGTTCTTGGGGGACTTATAGGAGTAGCTCGGAGCGCGGCCACCGCTAAAGCCTTTGGGGGCGCTATTGCCGCCGCCGAAAAGGTGGAAGCCGCCGGAGTGATCGTTCTTCGCCATCGAGCCGCCGTACGGGTTGCCGCCATACGAATAGCCGCCGGAGAAGCCGCGGGAATCATTCGACTGCGGGGCGCGATACGACGGAGCGGGCGCCGCATAAGCATAGTTGGGACGCGCGCCGTACGAAGGCCCCGAATAGCCGTATGTTGAACGGGGCGCATTTCCGTAGCCGGATCCGTAGCCCGGAGTGCTAAACGTTTGCCCTCGGCTTGCGTAAGTCTGCGAGCGGTCGGGGTAGGTCTGCGCATGCGGCGCGTAGCTCGAACCATATCCGGGATTGCTGTAGGTCTGTTGCCGATTTGGGTAAGTCTGCGGACGATAAGAATAAGCCGGCTGAGTTGCCGCGCGGTTATAGGCCTGCTCACCAGGAGCCGCTGGATGCGTGTAAGTGTTTTGCGCGGGCTGAGTGCCGCGATTGAATGCGTAAGGCTGTTCGCCTCGATTCGATCCATCGGAGCGCTGCGAATTGTACGGAATGCCGAGCGCCGGGCGCTCAAAGTTTCCCGGGCGAGCCGGAGCGTTGTTCCAGCCACCACGCTGATTGCCGGCCGAGTCGCCGCGCTGATTGTAGTTCGGTGGTCCGCTATAGTTTCCGCGTTGATCTCCGCCGGAACCGCGATTGTAGTTGCCGTTGCCGGCCCAGCGGTCATTGCCTCCGCGGCCGTAATCCGCACCGCGACCATAACCGGCGCCCCCGCGTCCGTAGTGAGCTCGCGGACCGCCGTAGGGAAGACCCCAATCGGCGACTGAAGCGCTGTTCGAATAGTAGTCAGAGTGGTTGAAGAAGATGGCGTTCGCCAGCCAGTCGAGGCCCCACGAAAGCAAGCTGAACGGCGTGTGGTCGAAGGCTCCCATGGCAAAGCTCAGTGCGTACTGAATAGGCGATGAGCCGAAGAAGTTGCCGAGCGCGCCGGCGAGCGAGAAGCCGGGGTACGGCGAAACCGGCTGGCCGTACACATCCCACGGATTGTAAGTGGGCACATAGACCTGCTCCGGATTTTGCGGCGCGAGATCGATATAGCCCTGGTCGTTCGATACCTGCTCCTGCGGTGTCGACTGCAGATTGCCGGCCTGCTCCGCACGCTGGCGCAGCACCTGTACCGTCTGCATCACGTCCTGCGGCTGGTTGTAGTAGGCGTTGCCCAGGTTGGTGGTCCAATTCAAATTCTGGTCCATCATGTCGAGCACGTCAGGGAATGCTGTGAGCGCTTTCACGCTCGGGTCCCACGATGTTTGCGCGCTCGCGCCGTTCGCGATTTGATCAGGCGACCCGTAGCCTTGGGAGCGCATCTGCTGCATCCACTGGTCGGCAACTGCCACCTGCGCCGGATAGGTGGATGCCGCAAGAACCTGCGCCAGCAGCGCGTCAGGATAGAGAGCGATAGGTGCAAGTAATTGCGCAAGCTGGTCGGCGCTGAGCGCCTGCACGGGCGCCGCCGCAGGGGCCGCGAAATCCTGCTGTTCAGGGTAGGGCGCCTGAGCCGGGTACGATTGCTGCGCGTAAGGCTGCTGCGCAGAATACTGAGGCTGGCTATACTGCGGCTGCTGTTGTGCGTAAGGTTGCTGCGGAGCATACTGCGGCTGCGCGTATTGACCAGCATACGAATTGCCGTATCCGCTGCCGTATCCGCTGCCGTACTGCGGCGCGGCATACGGCTGCTGCGCTGAGATCTGCGTGGCTGCCAAGGCGAGCGCAAACAAAGCTGCGGCCGAGACTGCGATCCATCGTTTTCTGTGGGGGGTGTCTGACGCCTCAAACCCGCCGGATTCAGACAAGCGTGTGGAATTACCTGACAGACGGGTGAAACAAGCCGCGCCGGGGGTGCGCGAAAACAACGGGGATATCATCGTCCCTCACAGTCCGTGCAGGTCGAGCCTGCCAGACCAGTCGGCCAGCGCATATCTGCCACAGCCGCAGCCCTTCTCTATTCCGGGTGGCCGGGCTCCGCTACGTTTCGAGCGGACGGAGTCCCGGCAGCCCGGGGGAGGGCTGATAGATCAGACCCTTGCGAGATGGATTAGTTTCGTCCTGTGCCTGGAATAGTTTTGCGCCGAGTATTGGGGCGATGACGCTGAAAATCGATGTGTTGTCATCAACAAAGAACGAAGTCCTGGAAGCTCCCGGGACTTGGTTTAACCCGCCAGCGATTTCTTGACCAACTCGCTTACCGCGCGCCCGTCAGCGCGGACACCCGACGTCTGCAGCTTTGCCTGGACGGCTTTCATTGCCGGGCCCATGTCCTTGGGGCCGGGCTTGTGGCCGAGCGAGGATTCAAGCTCGGCGATTGCTTCAGAAACGAGCTTTTGCAGGCCCGCTTCGTCGAGAGCCTTGGGCAGAAACTCTTCGATGACGACAATCTCAGCAGCCTCTTTGGCAGCCAGGTCGGCCCGGTTCCCCGCAGTGAATTGCTCAATGGAATCCCGGCGCTGCTTGATCATCGACGCCAGAGCCTGCTCGCTCTCCGCCTGCGTCAGCGGGCCGCGCTTCTCAATCGCCTTGTTCTTGAGCGCGTTCTTGATGAGGCGCAGCGTCTGCGTGCGCTCGGCGTCGTGCGCCTTCATGGCGGTTACAACTTGCTTGCTTATTTGGGCTTCGAGTGCGCCTGCGTCCATGGTGATTGCTCCTGGCTCCCAGCTTCCGGCACGCGCAATACGCCTCGCTGGATCATCTAGGTAGCCAAGGGAAATTGTACTGATTTTGGGGATTGTGGTGCCAAGAACCGTTCTAGACCCGTTGTTGCCGCTAGCGGGTTTAGCCCTTCGGCTGTTTTCTGGGGCTCGCCACCTTGGGAGCCTTGAAGACAGCCGTAGCCAGCTTCTTAAAGTTCCTCCCTGCTTCGACTCCCTCGATATATTCGGAGTTCCTTTTCATCCTTCTTCACTTCTTCTGTCGGCAACGCTCTTATCATAAGCCTGTAAGGGCTGGGAGAATTGGATGGTTGCGTCTCTTCCACTTTAACAGTTCTGGTTATTGAATACGTTACCCAAAGAGCCTTGCCTTGGCCTACATAAGGATCACCGAACATGTCTGGATCGTTGATCACCGGAATATCCAAGTAATTACCTTTGACCAATCGACGTACAAGTTCTGTTCGATCCGCCGTCTTCCGGGGATTCAAGGTTATCGAATCTGGCCCCCATCTAGCAGATTCAATAAACAAGCCTGACTTCTCATGGGATTTCTTGAGTATTCGGTGTAAGAACAAACTGTATGTATTCAACGCAATACATACGAGAATGCATAGGAAGAGCGCCACGAGGATATTCATATGCGTCCCTCCAGTCGGAGGGGCGGCGCGCAGAGGGGGGATATTGCTAACCGTCCCAGAGTTCTTAACTGCCAATTCATAAGTCCTGACGACGTAGAACAGGCAAATAGCGTTGAGAAACGCCGACAAGATGTTTGCGATTTGCGCTTGTTTTTCAAGAGACATTGAGAAGGTGTCCTATCAGGTGAGGCAGCGCCATCATATCCGTCACGCGCCTGATGATGCAGTAGATGGTTATCGCATGGACCGCATAAATGACAGTGTCCCATTTCTCGAACATGTGCGTCGACCGTCTTATTGCCAGATTCCCACAAAAGTATTATCACAAAATCCACAAAATTGTGTATTCTGTGACCATTGCATGGGGCAGTCCCTTGGATAAGTTCCGTGCGAGGGGGATAAAACATGATCCGCAAAACAAGGCTCTTTACACCCGGACCAACACCGCTGCTTCCGGCAGCGCAATTTGCCATGGCGGCGGCCGACATGCACCACCGTACGCCAGAATTCCGCGCCCTCTTTCAGAAGGTTCTCGCTCAGCTCAAGGTTTTCGTGGGCACCAAGAACGACGTCCTGCTCCTGGCATGTTCCGGAACCGGCGCCATGGAAGCATCGGTGTCGAATCTGACCTCGCCCGGCGATCGCGTCCTGGTGCTGACGGCCGGCAAGTTTGGCGAGCGCTGGACCGGCCTGGTGAAGGCGTTTGGCTGCGTGCCCGATGTGGTCACCGCTCCCTACGGCCAGACCTTCGATCTCGCGCAAGTTAAAGCGGCGATCAAGCCGGAGCACAAGGCTGTCTACATGCAGGCCACCGAGACATCGACGGCGGTGAAGCACGACGTTGAAGCCATCGCCAAGCTGCTGAAGGAATCGGGCAGCCAGGCACTGCTCGTCGTCGACGGCATCACCGGCCTCGGCACAACCACCTTCGACGTCGACGGCTGGGGAATCGACGTGCTGATTGGCGGCTCGCAGAAATCTGTGATGATTCCGCCGGGGCTTGCTTACCTGAGCGTTAGCGAGAAGGCGTGGGCAGCGATGGAGACTACGAAGAATCCGCGCTATTACTTTGACCTGCGCAAGGAACGCAAGAACGCGGTGAAAGGCGAGAGCGCGTACACGCCGTCTGTGGCGCTTGTGGCCGGATTGGGCGCGGCGCTCGATTACATTGCGGGGCAGGCGGGCGGCGATCTCGAGAAGGGCCGCATTGCGCTCATCGATAACGCCGAGGTGAACGCGGCGGCTACGCGCGCCGGGCTCGTCTCGCTGGGATTCACTTTGTTCGCGCCGACTGCTCCAGCAGCGGCCGCCACAGCGGTTGCCGTGCCGGAGGGCATGGACTCGAGCGTCGTGGTCAAGGCGCTCAAGTCGAAGTTCGCCTTGGTGTCTGCGAACGGGCAGGGCGAGATGCAGGGCAAGATCTTCCGCGTGGCGCACCTCGGCTTCTTTGACTACCTCGACACCGTGGCACTGCTGGGCGCAATGGAGCACATTGCGAAAGACACGCTGGGGCTGCCTGTGAAATTTGGGCAGGCCGTGGCGGCGGCGCAGGAAATATATGCGAGGGCAGTGAAACAGTGAAGAAGTGACGGCGTGGTTCGTGAAACGTGTGTCGTGATTCGTGAATTGCCGCAGTATTCAAGGGCCCACAGACCACGATCCACGATTCACGAAACACGAGTAGGTACTTATGTCTGAACTATCTTTCGGAGAAAAGCTGCTGGTCGCGCGCAAGCAGCTTGATCTCTATCAATACGA
>CAZKJB010000034.1:0-16558 GCA_964552975.1 uncultured Occallatibacter sp.
ATTCGACGCAATCATTATCGGGACGGGGCAGGCGGGTCCGCCTCTGGCAGCGCGGTTCGCGGGCACCGGCAAAACGGTCGCCATAATCGAACGCCATAAATTTGGCGGCACATGCGTGAATACAGGATGCACCCCGACAAAGACGCTCGTGGCAAGCGCGTATGCGATCCATGTTGCACGCCGAGGAGCGGAATACGGCTTCTCTGTTGGCGATTTACAGGTCGATATGGCCCGGGTGAAAGCCCGCAAAGATGCCGCAGTCACGAAGTCAAGCGAGGGAGTAGAGGAGTGGCTCCGAGGAACGAAAAACTGCACCGTCCTGCATGGCCATGCGCGTTTTCAGTCACCGAACACCGTCATGGTCAGCGATGAAGTTCTGCAGGCCGACAGAATCTATATCAATGTTGGCGGGCGGGCCTCCATTCCCGACATGCCGGGCGTTCATGAGGTCCCATTTCTCACCAACTCATCAATTATGGAAATCGATTTTCTGCCGAAGCAGTTCATCATCGTCGGCGGAAGTTATGTCGGGCTGGAGTTCGCCCAGATCTATCGCCGCTTGGGGAGCGAAGTCACGGTCGTGGAAATGGGACCGCGTCTGATTGGACGGGAGGACGAAGATATTTCCGATGCTGTGCGCGAAATCCTGGAAGCTGAAGGTATAAACATCCGGCTGAATGCGAAATGTATCTCCCTGGCGAAACGCGATGCCGGTGTCGCCGTCGGCCTCACATGCGAAGATGGCCCGCCGGAAGTGGTGGGCACTCACGTTCTTCTGGCAGTCGGGCGGACCCCCAACACGAGCGACCTGGGGCTGGACCAGGCTGGGGTTGCCGCAGACCACCGCGGCTACATAACCGTTGACGATCAACTTCAAACCAACGTGCCTGGCATCTGGGCACTGGGGGATTGCAACGGCCGCGGCGCCTTTACCCACACTTCCTATAACGACTACCAGATCGTTGCGGACAATCTCTTCAATGCAGATCATCGCCGTGTGTCCGACCGCATCCAGGCCTATGCACTCTATATTGATCCGCCGCTTGGGCGTTGCGGTATGACCGACGCGGAGGTGCGGAAGTCCGGACGTCGTGCCCTCGCTGTGAAATATCCGATGAGTCAAGTGAGCCGCGCTTACGAGAAAAGTGAGACACAAGGTTTCATCAAGATTTGCGTCGACGCGGAAACGAAACAAATTCTCGGCGCTGCGATTCTTGGAGTCGGAGGCGATGAGGTGATTCACGTCTTGCTGGACATCATGTATGCGAAGGCACCGTACACGGTCATCCAGCGCGCGATGCACATTCATCCGACTGTCGCAGAGTTCCTGCCGGTCGTCCTTAGCAGCTTGGCCCCGTTTGCTTAGAACAGAAGAATGCGGCCGCTTCGAGGAGCCGCCGCGCGCTCGAGCTGGGGTGTCGTTGCGGTAGTGACGAGTGCCGCACGTTGCAAAAGCTGATACCAACGTATCGCCGATACCATGGTCCAATTGCCTCGTTTTCACGCCTCTGTTTCCATGGATTTAGTTCGTACAAATTGATCGGGCAGGGCAGACGGAAACTCTTCGGGGGGTCACTATGGCTCAAGCCAGTGCCACTGCAACACCAGCTCAGGGAGAAGCTTTACAAACTGCTCGCTGCAGAGTCGGAAGCCGGGTGCAGGATGTATCGATACTATCGAAATACAGGGCAGCGCGGTCGACAACACGCGCTTTGACTGCCAATCTGTCTGCAGAAGATCAGATGGTGCAGTCGTGTCCAGACGCCAGCCCCACGAAATGGCATCAGGCGCACACCACGTGGTTCTTTGAGACGTTTGTGTTGCGCCCTTTCCGCAAAAACTACAAGCCATTTCAGGAAGAGTTCCATTGGCTTTTCAACAGCTATTACAACTCGCTGGGGCAGGATATTCCGGAAAAAGATTTGCGCTCGACGTTCTCGCGGCCTTCGCTCGAAGAAATTCTTGCGTTCCGTGCACACGTGGACGAAGAGATGGACCGATTTCTTGCGAGCGGCGCTGACGTGGAGATAACTCGACGCATCGTGTTGGGCCTGAATCACGAACAGCAACACCAGGAGCTGGCACTGACCGACATCAAGCATGCCTTTTTTTCCAATCCCCTGTCGCCCTCGTACACGACGGGACTCTGCTCAGAAGAGACGCGCTCGCCAGTTTCCCAACTGACGTGGCACAGCTTTGAGGGTGGATTGGCGCGGATTGGTTATCCACTTCGAACAGAGGACCCACTCGATTTTTGTTACGATAACGAGGCTCCTCGCCACAACGTCTTTTTGCAAGCCTTCCAGATCGCAAACCGCGAAGTCACGTGTCGCGAATACCTCGAGTTCATGTCAGATAATGCGTACAAGCGCGCTGAATTGTGGCTTTCCGAAGGCTGGGAAACCGTGAAGCGCGCCGCCTGGCAAGCGCCTCTGTACTGGCAGCACGATGCCGGCGATGAGACCGGCTGGCGTGTATTTACACTTGCAGGCTGGCGCGGTCTTTCCGCATTGCTTGACACGCCCGTATGCCACGTAAGTTATTTCGAGGCCGATGCGTTTGCCCGTTGGAGAGGTCGCCGGCTTCCCACTGAGGCGGAGTGGGAACTCGTCGCCAGCGAAGCAGATGTGCGGGGAAATCTGCTCGACAGTGGAAGGCTGCATCCTATTGCTGCGCGAGGGAAGGGTATTGAACAACTGTTCGGCGATTGCTGGGAATGGACGGCGAGTGCCTACAGCGGCTATCCGGGATACAAGTCTCTGCCCGGTGCGCTCGGCGAATACAACGGCAAGTTCATGTCCAGCCAAATGATTCTGCGCGGGGGATCTTGCGCCACTCCTGCGAGCCATATCCGGGCAAGTTATCGGAACTTCTTTCCACCGGCAACAAGATGGCAGTTCTTTGGAATACGTTTGGCAAACTGAGGGATATCGCATGAGCACTTTTTCTCCAGCATTCGATCTTGCAGCGCCAAATGCTCTTGACGAGCGCGAAGAACTGATTCGAGACGTGCAGGCGGGGCTCGATTCACGGCCGCGCTCGCTCAAACCATGGATGTTCTACGACGAGCTGGGATCGCAACTGTTCGAGCGGATTACGACGCTGGCACAGTACTATCCCACCCGGACCGAACGTGCGCTGCTTGAAAGTCACGCCGACGCGATCGTGGCGGCTGCGCATGCCGATTCGCAACCGCTGCGCATCGTCGAACTCGGCGCAGGCACGGCCTCAAAGACATGTTTGTTGCTGGCCGCCGCCGCGCGCAGACAATTCGACGTCGTCTATATGCCTCTGGATGTATCGGCAGATGCCCTGGAGATCGCGCGCCGAAACGTTGAATACGCATTCCCGGGAGTGCTGGTTGAGCCCGTTGTCGTGAATTACGTCAACAGTCCGCCGCGACTTGACGAATTCGATGGGTGTACTCTCGCGCTTTATCTCGGCTCGAGTATTGGTAATTTTCTGCCTGAGGAAGCGCGAATCATTCTTCGAAACCTGGGTTCCCAGATGCGAAGCGGAGATACTTTCGTCCTTGGAACGGATCTTGTGAAAGAACGGTCGACCATGATCTCTGCCTATGACGACGACGATTGGGTCACCGCGGCATTCAACCTGAACATCCTGAACAGGCTCAATAGAGAGCTCGGCGCCGACTTCGATCTGACGATGTTTCGGCATCGTGTCCGTTGGAATGCTCTTGAATCGCGCATTGAGATGCATCTCGAAAGCATGTGTGAACAAAGCGTTCACGTCTCAGCTGCCGGGCTGGAGCTTTATTTCAGGAAGGGCGAGACCATCCATACTGAGAACAGTTACAAATTTACCGGCGAGTCGCTTCGTGCGCTCCTATCCGATTCGGGCTTTGAAGTTGAGCGGACCTGGAAAGACGCACGCGCGTGGTATGCGCTGACGCTCAGCCATCGGTAGGAGCGGGAGTACCACGATTGAACCTCTCCCGTTTCTCTTAAAGATCCAGGGTCATCCACGCTTGGCTGGGGTCAGCGCACTGGCACATTCCAAGGAGCGGCACCATCCACATGAAGAATCTCTCCGCTCACATGACTGGCCTGTGCCAGGTAGAGAACCGCATCGACAATATCCTTCACTGTCGCGTTTTTCAACGTCGGCTGCAACGTCGAGTCGCCGGCATCGTTCCGGTGCGTCTTTGTATCCACCTCGCCGGGGGCTACGGCATTAAAGCGGATGCCGTCTTTTGCATATTCAACTGCCAGGTTCCGGGTTGCTGCGTTCAAGCCGCCCTTCGTCATCATCGAGATTGAGCAATTTTCGCCGGAGATCGGCCGGTCCGCAAGCGCCGCGGTGATGGTCACAACGCACCCCGACTTCTGCTTCAACATTTCTTCCACCGTGCGCTGAGTCATGTAGAAGAATCCCAGCAGATTGGTGGAGACAAGCGCGTGGAAATCCTCGGTAGTAAATTCAGTGAAACGCTTGTTCAGGAAGATGCCGGCGTTATTCACCAGGACATCTACACTTGCGAAGTTGCTGATTGCCGCCTTGACGGCCTCGGCAGCCGTTTGCTGCTTGCCAATATCGCCATCGACGAGAACCAGGCTGCCGGAGGCAGTCAACTTTCGACTGGCCTCGCGGGAGGTTCCGACGACGTTATAACCTGCCCCCAGAAATCCTGCGACTAATCCCGCGCCGATAGAGCCCGACGCACCGGTGATGATTGCGGTTTTCTTCCCCGACATATACATCCTCTCGCCCCGAGCGTCCGGACCCGATACGATATTCGGGTCGCCGTCGCCGGCCCGCTGAAGGCGCCTTCTTTCGGGCCGACCCGCCACACCTCTGCCGCATCAAGGGTTGAGAAATCCATTCACAAGTGCGGCGACTTGATCTGCCGCGGTGTCCAATGCGAAATGACCGCCGTCGACAATATGAACTTCAGCATCCGGCACATCTTTGCGATAGCGTTCCGGCTCACCCCGGTCGAACGACAGCTCATACTTGCCCCAAATCACCAGCAGTCGCGGTTTCTTTTCGCGCATCCACGCTTGCCATTTTGGATATGCATCCACATTGGTTCGATAGTCGTAGAACAAGTCGCTTTGAATTTCGGCCTGGCCGGGCTGGTTGAGAAAATTGAATTCATCGGTCCACAGATCGGGGTCGTAGCGTTCGGCGTCTGGATCGTTTCCGAGATGCCGAGTGCGTGTTGCGGCCAGCGAAAGGAGATTTGCGCGCAGCGCAGTCTCGTTGGGAACGCGATCCGCCCAAAACTCTCTGCGCGTCTTCCAATTTGCGCCCAGGCCATCGTTGTGCGCCACCGCATCCTGCACAATGAGAGCTTCGATACGCTCGGGATGCGAAAGCGCCATGCGGAAACCCACCGGGCCGCCATAATCCTGCATGTAAAGTGTGTAGTGCGCGAGCCCCAGCTTTTCCGTAAACCTATTCATGATGTCAGCGAACTGATCAAACGAATACGCAAATGTTTTTGGATCCGGCCAATCGCTGTGTCCGAAGCCGGGGTAGTCGGGCGCGACCAGGTGATAGCGATCGGACAACCGAGCGAAGAGCGGCTCGAACATCCGCGACGATGACGGAAGTCCGTGCAACAGAAGAAGCACCGGCGCGTCTTTCGGGCCGGCCTCTCGATAGAAAATAGAGACCCCCTCGATCTGCGTCGTGCGATAGAGTGTTGGATATTTCATGGAAGCTTCCTTTCCTGGAACGCCACCCTGGGCGGGCAAGTGAGACGACGCGAGCATGATAGAAACCAACGCATTCGCGCACGAGATCTCAAGCGCGTGAATCTGGCAGCGAAACCCGAAAAGGCGCATTTGCCTGCCTCCATTGATGCGACTGCATACCGGCCCCGCAGTATTTAGCGTACTGCTTGGGCGACCCCAGGCTGCGCCGATCGTGCCTTGTGCGGCGCGCCAACATAAGGGAACGAGGCCAGCAGGTCCGTGTGCGGCCCAACGTTGTCTCGCGTCACCCTGCCGTTGGTCAGAATGGGAAGAAACACATCAATAGCGTCGTCGGTCAGTGTCCTGCCATTGGATGGATAAGATGCCGGCTTGCCGGAATCATAAGGGAGAATGTCTGGCAGCAGGATCCCTGCCGCTCGCCTTGCTGCCTCCGGCGTGTAGCCACCGGCGTGCTCCAGCGAGTGCGCGAATGCAGGTATGAAACGTGCATCGTCCACCGGCTGCTCAGCCTGGTAGTTGGCTTTCTCGTCGCCGGGAAGGAATACAGATTGCGACGCCAGCGCGCCGCGGTCCGCCTGAACCCATTTGCCGCCTGCGCCGTCTACAGTGCGATGCCACAAGGCCATCTTTCCAGAGCCCAGGACGGAGTTGGGCACTTCCAGCACGATGCTGCACACGTCCTTGTCTATGAAGAAATCGTCACCGGTGAATTGGAAATTGTTCAGCGCGCCCATCGTGTCGAAGAAGAAGGGATCGCTCCGCCAGCCGGCAAAGAAGCGGTAGTCTCCGGTCTCCGTCACGCGTGCCTCCAGCCCCGTCGAAACCGGCGCTCCCTCTATGATCGTCTGCCCGTCGTCGCCTGTGGCCGCCGCCTGCTCGCCTTCAGCACGGCGCAATATTGCAGTCTGGGCTCCGTTCTTGTCTAAGGCGAAGCGCACCCGGAACGCAATATCGGCAAAGAGATCACCGTCGGCGTCAATCTTGAGCTCATAGACCGCCTCCTTTGAGAAGGGCTCGTCCGTCGTGGGTCCTTCTGGGTTCACACCGGCGGATGGATGCACGTTCATAATCAGGATCGATTTGCGGGCATCCCCGGGCTTTGGAAATGCATACAGGTCGGTAAGATCAAGGCGAGCGTCCCCACGCGGAAAGCCGTAGTCCGGGCCCGAGTAATGATGCGACATATTGTCTTCCCCTTGTGTGCTCAAGAATCAGATCGCCGTGCGCCGCACCATTCCGGCCGGATTTGCGTGATGGCACTATCAAAGCAGCAGCGCGAAGGGGAAACAATTGGACGATGGTATTGGTGATACCTTGGTATCGCCCGGGCTACCTGCGATGCTGCGATAAGCGATGTTCCCTGATTTATAGCGACGGTTAGCCGCTTTACCAGGCTTACAGAACCGAAGCAGAGATCGTGCGCCAATTCGCGATGCTTGATACCAACGCATCAGCCCACACCATCGTCCAATAGATTCCTCTTTGCTTTTCTGGCCTAATCGCTCTGTATGCCCCACGATACGGGATCTGACACGTGCGTTGGAAAGTGTCCGAAAGATACTTCGGACGGCGCAAAAGGAGGATCATGATGAGACCCTTGACCACTGGAAATCGAGGGACAACAGTTGCTTATCAAGGTCAGGAGCGTGTCGCACAGACGCTCGTTGCAACTCCTGGTTTGAAGCGATACTCAACAAACAAATCCATCAAGATGGAGCTGCATGAACACTGGGAGCAAGATGTCGAGGACACGTGGGTGGGCAATCTTGAAAGTTTGCAGCGATGCATCTATGAACTGCTCATCAAGAATCAAGAACTCAGAATGGCGCTCATCAGGGAGAGAAGGGGAGAACTCCCGTAAGGCACGCACCGTTCACACGTGCCGGACAACGAAAGCCCGCAACATCCGAGTACATATGCAGCGCATCAGCTGACGGGATTCCAATCCCAATTCCGGCTTTCGATACCTATATATGTCTCCGTAAAGAGAAGTGCCGGTCATTTCAGTCCGCCGCGAATCGAATAAGATCAGGCAACCTCGACCGCATAATCAATTTGCTGCCAAACGGCCGTCTGCTCCCAGAAAAATGTGAAACGGATTATTCCTATTCGAGAAAACGGAGGAATGTCCACATAAAAGATGCCCGGTCCGGGAGAAAGAGCGACAGTGTCATTGGTGTGGGCCCAGTCATCGATGCTCCAGTGAAGAGAGAATGGCGAATCCAGGAGTATTCGCAATATGGCAGATTGTGAGATCACATCAATCTGCCGGAAGAAATTCCAGACTTCGATGTCGATCGACTTATGACCTTTCAGATATCGAGCCGCCACCTCCTGGATGAAGTCGAAGACTCCACCATCGGTGGCAGAACGCACGAGCTTTATATACTCGGCGTGAGCCCAGGCGAGCGGCATCGCGGAACCAGTCGGATGTCCAAAACTTAAATGGGCGGAGGGCAGATCGGGCAAATCCCAAAGTTGCTCGGGGATCAAACCTGGACTCTCGACGAAGTTTTCCATTGTCCGAACGAACGTTCCAGCATTTCCACCAGCAGCCAATTCGTAATGGCCGCGTTCGCCAGTGAGCAAAGGCCATACGCCTCCCCGGCCGGTCCCATCGAATGGTCCGCCATCGGCGTGATTTCCGTAACCGTCTTCGTTGTATCTGCGCCATCCTTTTCCGGAGCGGCCCGGCAGCCGATCGAAAGAAACCATGATCTCGCTTGCAGGGTGATCAATGGCGCGAAGCGAGTCAACAATCAGCGGATCGTTTGGGGCCCGAATTCCATAGCGGACCAGCTCCAGAAATCCCGCATCAAGCAAGTCTTTCGCCGCAATCTGAAGCCCATCGCGGTTGGCGATTGTCACCATGGCGCTGTTGGGATCCCCATCAGACTGAGGCTTGGCCGGGACATTCGCGGGGCCGCGACGGCTTGGATCGCCCTTGACGTTCGTAGGAAGAATACGAATGAAGTGACGTACACCGGGCAACACCCGGCAATCATCAGCCACCGTCCATCGCCCAAGATGCGATTCCAGAAAATCCGCGTATTCCGTGAGAAAGCGAGCCAGCGTAACGTCTCCGTTCATTGAAGCGAAAAACGCGGCGCAGATGAGCCCAGCGATACTTGCGGCAAGAGTGGACGGAGAATATCCTTCGCATTCCTCCCACCTTTCCTGGTAAGTCATCGGTCCGTTCATCATCAGCGCGGTGGCGGCTCTCCGCACCATCGGGTATGGGTCGAAGCTCTGCAACGCCCCGGCCTCCCTCAATCTCCACGCCAGTATGATCGGAAACGCGATCTCATCGAGCTGAATCCCCCGCCAATGCGGATCTCCATTCACCCGGAAGTTCTGGTAGAAACTGCCGTCCTCGCGCTGCACTGTGGCTAAGAAGACAAGGGCGCGCAGTGGAGTGTCGTGATCGCCCGATGCCAGTAGAGCGCCCGCGCTGTTACACATATCTCGCGTCCAGACGAGATGGTAGCCAAAATCCTCATCGTCCTTATATCCGCCCCACGGAATGCTCAGCGCCGCAATCAATGCGCCACCGTAAGTCTTGTCCTCATGCGCCATCAGGATGCTTCGACTCATGCGAAACAAGCGGTCATCGTCGCCCGTTACGCCTTTCCCGGGCAAAATCAACCCACCTTGCGCCTTCGCCCAGCCGTCCAGAAACTCTTCCAGATGGTTGTATTGCTCCGGGGGATCGGCGGGGTTGCGCTGAAAAGGCAGGCTCAAAGCCAGCCGCACTCGTTCCACCGCGCTGTTGAGAGTTTCTCCAAACGCCAAGCCAAGCACGAACTCATCGCCTCTGGTCAGATCGATCTCAGCAGTCAGCGCAATATTGCTATCCAGAGCGGAGTCGAACGACCAATCCATCACAAACGGCTGGTCGCCTGGGACGGAGCTGCCATTCAGATCCTGCCATCCGTCAGTAACGCCAACGATGCCGCACGAGCATTGAACAAATGGAACATTCGCCGCCATCGCCATCCATGTGCCGCGGCCGCGCTCGCTTCGCGCCACGATGATTTTTCCAAAGGGCGTAGTCGCCGCCCATCCGCTGTTGTGGGCTCCGGAACCGTCTAAATGGGGAGCGACCAGTGCATAAAGTCTTAATTGCCGACGAAGGATTTCCGGAGCTTCCAGCCGCGTATGAGTCAAGAGACACGGGGAAGACGGAGACGAAATCACCTGTTTGATAATTCGATAAGTCTGCCCGTTCGGCGTCGGGTGAGAAGTATTCGTGATCCGGTAGCCCAGCGCTCCGGGGGCGAGGGTTTCGTGTTGGTTGTCAAATCCGCGGCGCTCGTCGTGAAAGAATGTCGCTCCATCCGTCGTCAGGAATTGAAGATCCCGAATCTGTGGCAGGTCGATGGTTGGGTAATAAACCTCCGTCACAACTCCTTTGGCAATGGTGAACCAGAGCGTGCTCGATCGCGAAAACGCGGTCCCAATCCCGTTCTTATCGCTCCTGGACCATCTGGGCGCGATGGGAATTCCAAAGGCCGGATTCTTGCTGGTTGGCTGATCCATGATGTTTCTGATCCTGCTGGACTGGTTGTTTCTTCAGCGTTCGATGGCGCGAATGGGGAAAATCCGAAGAATCCGGATCCAGTGTATGCCATCACTGCTGTCCGACCCGAGCGGGCCGCTTATTGCGCTTCTGCCAACGTGGCAATGATTGCACGAGCGGCGCCAAGAAATTACTCAAAGAATGACCGACATAGAAATCGACAACCCAGTTTCGCTTTCATCCCGAGCCAAGCAGTCAGCGTGGGAGGGAATTAGCGATCGATACGGATCCTAGCTGCCGAAGTTAGAATGTTCTCAAGCAATGTCTTCTGGTCTACAAACACATTCATTGGGCCTGCCCGACGTGATTTCAACCTCGCTGAACGTAGTCTTCTGTGGAATCAATCCGGGAATGCGATCGGCCGCAGTCGGACTACACTTCGCGAACAGAAGTAACCGCTTTTGGCGTGTGCTTCATCTCGCAGGCTTTACCGCCAGGCGACTGGAGCCGGAGGAGGCACGCCTCTTACTCAATTTTGGTTGTGGAATCACCTCTGCGGTTTCTCGGCCGACAGTCAGCGCGACTGACCTCAGTCGAGCGGACTACATCGCTGCCCATCCTGTTTTCGAACGCAAAATCGCGAACTACAAGCCCAGATATCTGGCGTTCCTCGGGAAGCCAGCGGCTTCAGCGTTTCTGAACCGGCGCGACATATCGTGGGGATTTCAGCCAACGACAATCAGCGGATCCGCGGTCTGGGTATTACCCAATCCGAGTGGCCTCAACCGCGCATTCACCATCGGCAAATTGACAGACGCTTATAGAGAGCTATTCGAGGCCGTGGACTTCCGCGATCAATAAGTGAAGGCGGTTGTGCCGTGCGCAGGAAAAGCGATCTCATTTCGCCGTGAGGAGTCTCTGCAGCACCACGGCTTCGTTGTGTTGCTGATCTTTGGCGCCATAGACTAACGTGACGGTACCTTTCGCCGCTTCTTGTGTTAAAAGCAAGATTTGATCTTTGTTCCTCTTGAGTTCCTTCAGGTAGCGCAACCGAAACTCCGCCCACTTGGCTGGATCGTGGGCAAACCACTTTCGAAGGTCCGTGCTTGGCGCCACGTCTTTGAGCCAAAGATCCACCTTTGCCCTCTCCTTCGTGAGGCCTCGCGGCCAAAGCCGATCCACGAGGATCCGCGTTCCGTCCTCCCTGTCCGGCTCTTCGTAAACCCGTTTGATCCGTATATTCATCATCTGTCCATTTGCCCGTGCCCTCTCGAATCACACGCAGAAAATTGCCCCGAGGGCCCTTCTTAAATCGCGATCCGCGTATTTCTTCGCGATTAAGCCAGAAATGCAGGGACGAATCTATTGGACGATGGTATCGATCCATGCTTTCTTATCTATCGAGAGCCATTCCGTCCGAATTCTCTCTCTTGTCCGGTAGGCAGCAGTGTAAATGCAACTGGAGACTATCCGCCGACCGGTCGCCGAACGCGGCATTGGCCTTCCTGTGAGACAAGCAATTCTTTCGAATCCAATACCAAAGCACGATGATGCCAGCCTGCGAATCTGGCAACGTAGTTGGAGATGATGTGACCGATTAAGCAGGTTTGACGCGCATAATAGCCAGCCATAGAGGCGAATCCATCCTCCAGTGAGTTTTCCCGAGCGGAGTTGCGCCTGTTTAGCCGAAATACTACCGATAGTTCGAATCTTCCGGATAAGTCGTTGATTATAAATACTCTACGGCGGTGGATGGAGTCTCCAGCGAACCATCCTCTCGACCGAATTCCCTGCTAACAGGGAAAAATACAGGGAAATTTGCGAAATTGGCGCATGAAAACGATAAGGTCTAGGCCATCTTGCTGCATAAAAGCCACTTGTGCCGCGGGTGCACGATTTGACCAGCAAGCCCAACAGAGAATTGTCACACCTATATCAAGGAATATCATTTCCCTGTTACCTGCGCCTCGCCAAGACTCCGGAGTTCCGTATGTCTAATTTTGTCGAGGAACAGGAACTCGGGGTCTCGACCTGCGGAACAACTTCGATTCAAAGAGGGAACATTCTTATGAGGGAGGAAGCAGATCGGCAATGCGAACTTTCCTCAGGATTCTTCTGAGCTTGCTGGCTGGCGTTCTCAGCTTCACGGTGATGCGCTGGGGATTGTATTCAGCTATTTCGGTCGATTTCCGAATGAACCCGGTACAGACGATTTTGTACTGTGCACTGGCGATTCTCTGCTTTCCACTGTTTGTCATCATCCGCTTGCTGCGCAAGCCGGAGTGGTGGCTGTGGATCGCCGCCTGTGCCTATCTCGTGGTCTACTCGGCGCTCGACTGGAGAAGCTGTGCGGCCATGGGAATATGCGGCAGCGTTGCTGGGACAGTGTGGCAAACGCTGAAGACGCATTCGGCGCTGGCATTTTTCGGCGCGGCGATCGCCAGCTCTGCAGCCACGGTGCTGCTCGACGGCTCGCCAAAGCGTTGACAGAACCAGACGCGCGACCGGGCGCCGCCCTGTAACCCGACACAGGAAATCGCGACGGCGTCAGCCTCAAGTCCGCCGGAACGGCTCGCGCTCCTAAAAGGCTGACCGCTGCCCAGCCGCTGCGGCTGCCCACTCTGGTTCCAACTCAACTGAAAGCAGGCTTGTAGGCTTATGAGGATCGTGTGTCGCTGACGGGTGTAGCTTCGCGCTTTTAGTCCCAAGACGGCGTTACAAACCGAACACAACAGATATGGCATCGATTTAGTTCATGACGTGCCGTGCCAATTGATCGTCATTAAAGATACCGTGAACCCCAAAATAAGTTGATCCCGGCTGTTCCCACACTCGCGTCACTTTGCCGATACATTCGATTCGAATTTCGTCGGCAGAATTATCCGGTGTCGGGATCAAAACCTCAATTCGGACATCCGTTCCGACTGGAGGGCAGATGCTGCTGCGAATTAGCGCACCGCTTAGCGCCACGTCACTGGTAAAGCCGCCCTCTGTATGTTCCGTCCCGTCATTCCAATGGAAGATCACGGGCAGCCGCAGCCGGTATCTAATCGCAGCCCTACGTTCGGAATTCAACGGGGGGGCAGACTCGAACATTCGAGACTCCTTAGGTGATTTTCTTGGTTGAAAGCCGGGAGGGGAAAGTGGGTTCTTACGTCTTCCCATGCAGGCCTCAATAGCCGCAAAAATCGGAAACAGGCCAAGCTGCAGTCTTTCTAAACAACGAGCAGGCAAGACCTCTCTTTGAGAGAGACTGTAGCACGCTTCCGGTCCTCCGAAAAACTAGAGCGTGTTTCAAAAATAGATTCGGCATCAAACCCGGTACTTACGCTTGAGGGAGATAGCACTTGAGCTTCAGCCATGAAGAGGCGGTAGCGGCCGTTGCCGGACTTTACGCAGGCGCGGCCGACGCTGCCTGGGAAGCCGGTTCGGCATCTGCCGGAAGAAATCGTACGTGGAGTATCGACCGACAGTATCCCCTCGCAATCGAAAGCAAGCTCCCTACAGAGTGCTCTATAAGTGAAGTGAAGGCAGAACTACCAAGCCAAGAAAAACAAGATTAGCTCCATTGGGAGGCGTACAACGCTAGAAAAACGCGGGCAAGAAAGGAGATTCCGAATCGGTTCGCAGCCGAGAGGCAAAATGGGAATCCTGGTTCTTAGGAGGGAAAGTCGTACTCGTCAATATGCTGCTTTTCCTGCTACTGAAGGGTTTTGACGTATCAGGAGCCGAAAGAGTTGCTACAACCGCTCTGGCGCTGATTTTCTTTTGGGGCGCTTTTCACTTCATCTCCACGGTTCGAGGCCACGCGGCCTATTGGCTGGCGCCATGGCTCACGATCCTCCTCTCCTACGGCATCGCATTCCAAGTGGTACAGATGAACTATTACCTCTCATGCGGAGTAGCTTTTTCGGTTATTTGCCACCTTATGGCGGCTGCGTTGGCATGGTGGACGCTATGGGCTACGCCTCTGCTCCATCCGTCCTATCTCGCGCTCCTCTGCCCGTCGTTTGGATTTTGTGCGTGGCGACCTATTGCTGGCTTGCTCTGCGGATGCGGGTTCAATTTCAGCTTCTTCTTTTTTAGGGTAGCGTGGTCGTTCTCATTTTGATTCGCGGCTACGTCATGGCGAGATACATCACGGTTTGGAAATCTACGCAACTCACGAACTGGGCGGGAGTGGATCAGTCGTCGTTGCATGGATGGCCTTACATACCGGTGGCCGCGAGATTTCTCTTGTTTGGCGTCGTTCTGCTGCGTGGCCCGGAGAATCGCTGGCGGGCCATCGTGAGCGTTGCTGCGCAGGTATTCTCTCTCACTGCCGTTGCGGTCGTCGTGATACCTTCCTCGATTCGAGCTTCGATGGAATGTGCTTGGGCCGGCATCATCTCAAAACGTCTTTCCCTTTTCTCCGGCGTACTGTTGCTAGCCGTTTTGAGCCGTTCAAATTAAAGGTGGTGGTTTCTCGCCGCGGACTTCTGACAGCCGCGATATTCTTTGCTGCGCTGTAGCGCAACATAAGAAGGGAGGCTCGCGCCGAGGCAATGACGGAGAAGTTGATTAAGATTTTGCCTGAAGGCGATCGCGTAGTCTCCTTCGATGACCTGTCTAATGAAGGAGAGTTCGGTGGTCTCCCGGCAGGTGAAGGAAGACTCGCACTTTTGACCCAGCGGGTTATGTCGCTCAACCTTCGGAGCTCACCATGGGCGCGTCTGATCTCTCGTGCTTGCTTGGGGCATCGTTTCGACTCTATGAACTACGAACCCTCGACCAGCCAATTCAGAATTCACGCGGAACCGGGGAACCCCGTGGTCCTGGCAATCTCTTTACAGATTGACGAAATGGATTCCGGCAACTATCTCGCTACCGCAAGTGATTTCCCTCTCTATGCTTTGATCCGTTGCGGGCTGGATCCCGAAAACACAATCATGGAGCCGATGGCAATCGGCGAATCTGTCGCCATGCTTGCTTGCCCTGGCATACCAGCTAGACAATAGTCGGTCTCGCTTCATTGTCAACGCTGTCAAGGGGCCAACGGAAAGCCATCGCGGAGGCGGCCCTGTGTCGCAGCTTGTGTCATACCGGTGCATCCCTGCCCGTGTCGGCCCGTCTCCGGATGTGTCGCTGAGCAAATTGCAATGAGCGTGTTTGAAATCCCCATGAACACTGGAAATTCGTGTCACTTCGTATTGACAGCTGTCTCTTCGTCTGACTTTACATCTTGAATTTCCAAGTCTGATTCCGCATCTTTGACCCTTCCAGAACCAAAAGTATGGCCTCTCTGGGTCATATAAAACAGCAATTCGACACGATTCGACACGCCCAGCTTTTCAAACGCCCGGAAGAGGTAATTTTTCACGGTATGTTCACTGAGCGCCAATTCGCACGCGATAACCTTGTTGGTTTTACCTCTTGCTGCACACTTTACAACCTGCAGTTCGCGCATGGTCAAAGGTGAAGAGTCGCTGTCCTGTGTCAAATACGGGGATGCGATGGAACTGAATGCGTCCAGGAGAAAGGTCGTCTCTTGTGCGCCGGCCCAGATGAAACCTTTGCGCGTATGCTCGACACAATCGAGGAAATCGGCTACTGGTTGCTGACGAGAGAAAACGCCGCGCGCGCCGCAGCGAAAGGCGTTGATGACTGCATCTTGTGTTGATTGGTTAAGAAGAATCACTACAGGCACGGATGGATGCGCGCGACGCACTGTATGCGCCAGGTCAAAGCCTGTCCTTGTTTCGTGGTTCAAGTCGGCCCCAATGACTACCAGCTGAGCCTTTCCGTCCGCCATGCAATTCAAGAGGTCGCCTGACCGGACAGCGTTAGCTTGAATCCTTCCATCCCGAGCGAGTGTACTCGCCAACAGATCACTGCTCATATCGTCACGGTCAACGATCAGGGCTCGAAACGTCGACTGAGGGTTGTTGAGAGTCTTTAACTGGCTCTCGTGTTGGAGCGAATTCGGAACAACCCAATGACTTCCATCTCGGGACCGAGCTGAGACCTTTTGCGTCTGTGGGGAAGAGATGTGCATTTATCGGAACCCCCGACTTTGTTTGCTGATGTTTGTTGATCGGTTCACTCCCAGTTTAGGGGTGCTTCAATGACGCAGGATTACTCACTGCAGGCTGAATCCGGTGGATCACAGTCACCTATGAGCGCAACACTTACGAGGCCTTTGGCGTGCTTTTCGAGGGGGGAGATACAAGTGCTTGCGCAATGGCCTTCCCGGCGCCTGGATGCACTGTATGTATTTAATGTACAGGACTTTTGATTTTTCGCAAGTCTCCTCTCTGGAAAAAACAAACGTTCTTCTCTAAGTCCGGGTAGGATGACCTTCTCAAGCTGCGGGTTTTTC
>CAZKJB010000034.1:16658-18924 GCA_964552975.1 uncultured Occallatibacter sp.
CAAACGTTCTTCTCTAAGTCCGGGTAGGATGACCTTCTCAAGCTGCGGGTTTTTCGGAGTGAAACTGGCACTCGCACAAGAATGAAGGCCCTCGCATTCGCCCAAGTAACTCACGGGGATTTTCAAACGATCGGCAACTTGCCCTCCGCGCCGAATCGCCATATTCTGGCGTTTCTATGCCCCAAGATTCCTTCCCCGAGCGTAGGGCTTCGATGAGATACAAACTGCGGCTGCCCGTCATCTTTCATTGGAATGACGGAGAGGAGCGCACGGAGGGAGGATTCACCTGCGATGTCGCGGTGGACGGCGCACTCATTTTCAGCAGCAGGTGTCCCCCAGTCGGTGCAGAAGTTCGCATTGAAGTCTTGGTTCCCTCACCGGATCAGTCTCCCGAGGAACTTCGGGTCGAATGCATTGGGAAGGTGAAGCGAGTCTGGGAACAGGCGGGATCAGCCTATTTTGGGGTTCACGGTACATTCAATGACGATCAGCTTACGCGCAACGTCATGAATTGAGCGCCACGTCATAAATTGATTCGAAGCGTTAAATGTTGCCTAGGTTCGCAAAGCACTTTGGGGCTGAGAGGGCGAAGCTATGTCCTACTGGACCGCCAGCAACCCAGAACGAATCAAGACCAAGATACTGAACGGAGCACACGTCAATGGACGACGAGATCTGGAACGATTCTAGCGAGTCGCAATGGTTTGCGGTGTGGACTCGTTCGCGCCAGGAAAAGAGCGCAGCTGCAATGCTTGCGACAATCGGTATCCCGCACTTTCTTCCGCTTAAACCGGAAGTCCACCAATGGAGCGACCGAAAGCAGACTGTCACGGTGCCTCTTTTTAGCGGCTATTTGTTCGTGCGGATGGATGTCACTAGAGACAGTCGCCTGAGGGTACTGAATACGTCAGGGATCGTCGGCCTCGTTGGAAATCAATCGGGCCCCGTTCCGATACCAGATCAGCAAATCGATGATATTCGTACCGTTCTTGAGGCGCGGGTTGAGTGCGCAGTGCTTCCGCTGCTCAATGAGGGTGATCGAGTGCGAGTGTTTCGGGGAGCGCTTGCGGGAGTAGAAGGCAGGCTTGTTCGAAACAATTCGTCGTCGCGCCTCTTAATATCGATTGAAATGATTCGCAAATCACTCCTCGTCAATGTGTCAAGGGATGATGTCGAATTACTTGAACACCGCAGCATGGCGCACATTTTGCTTCAGGATTCTCTGAACTTTCCGGTGTTGCGTCCAATAAGATAAGTCGCGAGGATCGTCCGTAGTCAAGGCGAACATTGGCGGTCCCCGACTTAAAGATCCCATCCATTCCGCTGCACTATGTTGCGAATTCTTCCGGCGCCAGATAGCTCGGCGAGCTGAGAAGGCGCAACTGGTTGTGATCGATCCGCCAGCTTTCGATGGCTTCCTGCGCATCGTCGAAGGTAAGAAACCAATGTTCGATGAGGTTATCGTCGCATCACTTGCCATGGAAACATTGGATGTAGCCGCTTATAGGTTTTCACTATTTGCAGTGAGGTCGGGCATCCGACGGGGTTTCGCGGGCGCACGCTCCGGCGCGGGTTTTGAACGCTCATCCAATTTGTCCATCACCACGACGAGGACCTAATGTTGTGAGGTTATTTGGGGGTTACCAGGGCTCCAACCATTTAGCTCTATTGGTTCCGGCTCCCTAGGTGGCGAAACAATCTACTGATTGGTCCACTTTCCCAGTAAATCTCTCGGGTCGAACTCCCCTTTTTACAGCTCTTATGGAAAGCATGTTACAGGCGTCTCAGCAAACAATCGCGCAGCGATCAGACACGATCGAGGCGAGAGACACTAGTATTGCGATCTTGGGCGTTGCGATCGACAACCTGACGATGCAAGAGGTTCTGGACGCAGTCGAAGCAGAGATTGCCAAAGGTGGATTCCATCAGATTGCGACTGCCAATGTTGATTTTCTAATCAATTCTGTTCACGACGAAGAGCTACGCGAGACTCTCGTTCGCTGCGATATTGTCCTCGCCGACGGGATGCCGTTGGTGTGGGCGTCTCACCTATTAGGGACAGGCCTTAAGGAGCGCGTAACGGGAATCGATCTCGTGCCGCAACTGGCTAGACTGTCAGCCCAGCGCGGATTTCGAATCTTTCTTTTGGGGGCAAGTGAGGAAAGCTCAGCCGGTACAGCACGCTGGATGCGGGAAAACTTCCCGGGCGTGTGCATTGTCGGGCGACATTGTCCGGATCATCAGCCATTGGAGCAAATGGCGCACG
>CAZKJB010000035.1:0-18815 GCA_964552975.1 uncultured Occallatibacter sp.
CGCAACTCCTGGGCCATGGCGCAAAGGCTGAAGGTCGGCAACAACTTCGTCCCCGATCTGTACAACGTCAGCAATGCTCCGGCTCTCTACCAGTATGGCTTCACGACCACTGGCGCTTCCGCCGCCGTTGATCCCACGACCGGGAAGACCTATCCGGCTGCTTATGCTGGCCTGCTTGTGCCCGGCACAGGCAATGTCAACAATGGGATCCTGTACGTGAACACTCAAGGCTTCCCGCAAGGAACCACCTACGGGAACGGAATCCTGCAGGCGCCTCGCGTCGGCTTCGCCTGGAATGTCGTCCCCAAAACAGTGATCCGGGCTAACTTCGGCCTGTTCTACAACGTTCGCGCGCGCTCTGGGCAGGAGGGCGACCTCACCAACAACGCGCCCACCACAAACTCACCCACACAGTACTATTCCAGCGCAACCTCCACCGCGCCAAACTACTACGCTGCTGCTGGCGAGAGTAACCTCAGCGGGCCCTTTAGCATTGGTCACGGGCTTCCATTGCACGGAAACGTTCCTTACGCTGAAGAGACCAGCCTCGGTATCCAGCAGGAACTGCCCTTTGGCACGTTGCTCGATGTGGCATACGTCGGTACTTTTACCAAGCACGCCAGCGAAACCAAGCCCATTAATGAAGTGCCCTACAACGCTGAGTTTTTGGTAAATCACCAATATTGCTCCGCCGTAACCGGGGCAAACTGCACCAAGAGTTCCACTCTTCCCGACAACTTCTTCCGCCCCTATCCCGGATTCAACTCCATCAGCCAGCAGTATTACGACCTGACGGCGAACTACAACGCTCTCCAGGTAAAAGTCACGCGGCGATTCCACAGCGGACTGGAGTTTGGGGGCGCCTACACGTGGGGCCGGGCCATGGATTACATTGACAGCTATAACGGCGGCGGCCCGCTCTACCAGAACCTCCGCCAGTGGCAGTATGGGCCGGCGGCGTGGGATTTGAAGCACATGCTCGCGATTAACTACGTTTATGCCCTTCCCAAGCCAAGCCAATTATTCGGCAGCAAATCTGGATGGAACAATGTCGGAACCCGCGAGGCGCTCGATGGATGGCAGATCTCCGGCTTTGTTACCTACTACAGCGGCGCGCCGCCAACCAGTCCTGTCAGTTTGAGCGTCAGCGGTAGTCCAAACATCACAGGCGGTGGCGATGGAGCGCGCGTCGTCCTCACCTGCGATCCATGGAAACAAGCCCAAGGCACCAGAACCTTTAATCAATGGTTCAACACCAGTTGTTTCGAACCGCCAATCGCAGGCACGACAGGACAGATTGCGACAACGGCACACCCCACGGGTGTAGCTCCCACGTTTTATTCCACGGGGACAGGCAGCTTCTCGGGAAAAGTAAATTACTTCCTGCCTGGCGGCACCAACTTTGAGACGGCGCTCATCAAGAACTTCCCGGTTGAGAACAAATTCACCGTGCAACTGCGCGTTGAAACCTACAACACCTTCAACCACACACAGTTCAACGCACTGAACAATACAGCCACTTTCGCAAATGCAACCTCGCAAGGTGCCGGCAACCCGCAAACCGCCTCGGCGTTCGGGCAACTGAGCGGCACGCCCACCAACGGCAGTTTGGGCGGACCGAGAACCATGCAGCTCGCACTTCGAATTGATTTCTGATTCCTTTTCTCCTGGATGCTACCGGCGTGCAACAGTTTGTGCGCCGGTGGCGCCTGGGCCTACGCCACCGCATTTTTCGCCGAATTAAACTCCGCACTTTGTGGAAGGAGCAGCTCTTTTGAAAGATCCAATCGAACAGGCAGTTGAAGGCTCGCTGCTGTCGCGCCGTGAGTGGCTGGGAAAGCTGGCATTGCCGGCGACAGGCGCGGTCATCGCAGCCGGATTTCTCGATGGAGGAACTCCGGCGTCTGCACGCACCAAGCCTGCGGTCAACAACGACGATCTCGGCGCACGCGTCTACAACATCCGTACGTTCGGCGCCAAGGGCGATAAGACCACCGTCGACACTGCCGCGGTCCAGGCCGCGATTGACGCTTGCGCCGGTGACGGCGGTGGAACAGTCCTCGTGCCCGCTGGAACGTTCACAATCGGCACCGTAGAGCTGAAGAGCAACGTCACGCTCCATATCGCTGCCTCAGGAACTCTGCTGGGAAGCGCGGACGGCAAACAATACCACGCAGTCGACGCCATCCCGCTACGTGGCGACACGACCCTGAACGACGGCAATTGGGCGCTCTTGTTTGCCGTTAAAGCGAAGAACATCGCCATTGAGGGACTGGGAACCATCGACGGGCAAGGCGCGCAATTTCATTCGGCGGTGCGCGGCACGCCACCACCAAGCGGCATCGGCGGAAACAAGCGGCCTTATCATGTGCTGGTTTACCAATGCGAGAATTTCTCGGTCCGGAACATCTCTTTGATCGACTGCGCCTATCACAGCATTCGTGTCATTGAGAGCCAGCGGTTCCACGCTGACGGCATCTACATTCACAATCGTGTGAACAGCAACAACGATGGGTTTCACTTCATCAGTACCGAGCACGCTACGGTCAGCAACTGCATTGTGAAGTGCGGCGACGATGCGTGCGCAATGTTCGGCGCCTGCAAGTACATCACCGTGACAAACAGTTACTTCAGCACGCGCTGGTCGGTCTTTCGCTTCGGCGGAGGCCACGCCGAGAATATCGCTGTCTCCAACTGTGTTTTGCGCGAAGTGTATGGATGCCCCATGAAATTCCAGGGAGATCCCGGATCTGAATTCAAGAACATCTCCTTTTCCGATCTCGTGCTCGACGACGTGACTGGGCCCATCAGTATCAGCGTGGGTAAAGGGCGCCGCAGGCCGAGCGATCAGCCGCTGCCTGACGAGTTGCCTCCAGTAGTGGTTCGCAATATCTCTTTCAACAACATCCATGGCTCGGTGACGACGAATCCTCCCCACCAGCTTTCCGAATCCACGTTGGGTGTCGGTAGCAGGCCCGGCGAGGGGCACTCCGCCATCGTTCTAAACGCACTGGATGATGCGGTAATTGAAAACATCTCCTTCAGCAATGTTCACCTCACCTTTGGCGGAGGCGGGACCGCCGAAGAGGCCGCGCGACGCGACGTTCCCAAGGTATTCGGAGAATACTTTGAGCTTGGTCCTATTCCCGCCTATGGCCTCTACGCGCGAAACGTCCGCGGCATCACGCTCCAGAATGTGCGGTTCCAGGTGAGTACGCCCGAATTGCGTCCGGCCATCATCTTCGATCACGTTGAGGATGCTGCCTTCAACGGCTTCGGAGTTCAGGGCAATCCCGATGCTGAATCGGTGCTCCGATTCAGCGGCACCAAGCAGACATTGATCACTGCAGCGCGTGTTCTTACGCCGTCTTCCACTTTCCTACAGATTGAGGGAGAAGGTAATGACGGCATCGTCGTCGAGGGCGGAGATTTGACCAAGGCGGCAGCGGCAGTCTCATTCAAGAACGGCGCGACAGAGGGCTCAGTGAAGCTGCGCAATGTGACCTAACGATTCGGAAGATCTGACTCGCAATTGTGCTGGCAAGCACAGACGCCGCAGGCCCGGCGTAGTGTAATTCTCTGCATCCAGAAGAACCAACTGTTTGGAGGCAGAAATCGCGATGGCTGATAGCAGAGATCTCTCTCGCCGCAACTTCATTCGCACCACCGTGGCCGGCACCATGGTGTTGCCGCTTATCGGTGGGGATAGCAAAGACGTCTTCGCGGAGATCACAAGCGCCCGATCGCAGGTATTTCGTGTCAACAATTGCCCGGTACACGACGGCCAGATTCGGCACGTCGGCATTGACGCCATGCTTCATCTGCTGGCGAAAAATGGCACGAAACTCTACAAATCAACGAAGATTGGCGTCTTGAATGGTCCCGCAGGATTGATCGCCGCGGACGACGTTGTGGTGCTCAAAGTGAATGCGCAGTGGAAGTGCCGTGGCTGCACAAACACTGATATGCTGCGTGGGCTCATCTACCGCATCCTCCAGCACCCCGATGGTTTCAACGGCGAGGTGGTCATCTTCGAGAATGGCCAGAACCGGCCTGCCGCATTCGACGGAGTTCACAGCGATGTGCTGAAGACCGAGTACAAGCCGTTTCCCGAGCTCGAAGGCAAGGTCATGGTCAATGCCGAGCAACAGGACGTGACGACGATCGATTATCTCGTCAAAACCGTCTTCGCCGGCAAGCCAGTCAGTGCCCTCCTCATGGATCCTCACGCAAATACCTGGATCGCAGCAGAAGACCATACGACAAACGGCTATCGGCGGATCGGTTCCCCCGGCACTCAATGCATCTCCTATCCATGCTTTACGACGGCGAAGGGCAATCGCATCGAACTCCGGGAAGGGCGCTGGAGTGGTTCCGGCTACGCGCAGAATCTCAAGCTAATCCATTGCGCCGTGCTTAAGGATCACAGCGGCGATATAGGCATGACCGGCGCGCTGAAGATCGTGTACGGCACACTTTCGATGAGCGACGGCACCTCTGCCAGGCGTCACTATCAGGACCTCGGAGCGCAGTGCGCTCGCATGTGGACTGAGGTGCGGGTTCCCGACCTCAACATCCTGGATTGTCTCTGGGTCAGCTATGGTTCAATGACCGCCCCAAGTGGTCAATCGGTCAGCGGCTGCGTCGGATATCCCCCCGCTATCACCAACCGCCAGAACATCCTGTTGGCCGGCCATGATCCGCTGGCGATGGACTATCACGCGAATAAGCATATTTTGTTGCCGCTTGGGGGAAACAACGCTGCAAACCACGACCCTGACAACAATCCCCGCCTGGTGAGCGTCTACAAGCAAGCGCAGGATACGATCAACGCTGCAGGCGGCATTCATGGTCAAAAAGTAAAGACTGGCGACGCTGACATTCAACTTATTGCTGCTGACGCGATCGATCTAAAGCCTCTCATATCGGTGTAATCAAACGCCTTGGCGCGCCCAAGCGGCAACATCCGATCCTCAGCCAGCCTTTGCCGGCTGTATCTTCGGTCTCTCGGGAACCTGCGACTGCAATTCCAGCATGCGCTTCCACAGCCACTGCTGTTGGCTGGCGTAGAGCGGATCGCCGTATAGGTTTCTGGTTTCTCCGGGGTCGTTCTTAAGGTCGTACAACTCGAATTCCTGTGGCTCCAAGAGATAGTGGATCAACTTGTATTCATTTGTTCGGATGCCGCGATGCGGTCGCACGCCCTCCGGATTGGGCCACTCATAGTACTGGTAGTACCACTCCTTGCGGAATTCAGGATCCGCGGAGTTCGCTAGACGGAGCAGACTCTTGCCCTCCAACTGCGGCGGGACGGGCAAGCCCGCCAGATCGAGAATGGTTGGAGCAACATCGATGTCGAGAACCTGCTCGTCGCGTATTGTTCCTGCGGCGACCCGCTTCGGGTAGCGGATCATCATCGGCACGCGGATGGATGGTTCGTGCATCAAGCGCTTGTCAAACAGACGCCATTCGCCAAGGAAGAATCCGTGATCGGAAGTGTGGACGATGGCAGTGTCATCCAGGATGTTTTTCTTTTTGAGAAAATTGAAAACCTTGCCAATGTTCTCATCCACGGCCACGAGTCCTGCGTAATAGTCCTTCACCAAACCTTCAAACGAACCGGCGGACTCGTGTTCCGGCGTGGTGCCAATCTTGTTTTTCGCGGCTGCAAAGCTGGCCGGTTTTCCTGGGAAGCCCTTCAGGTCGTCGTCGAATGTTGCCGGCTTGGGAATCACCGTTCCGCGATAGAGATCGAAGTGGCGGCGAGCGCGGAAGAAGGGTTCGTGGGGTGCAACAAACCAGACCAACAGACAAAAAGGCTTATCGCTTTGGCGCGTTTCCAGCCACGCAAGGGCGCGATCGACACACAGATCGTCGGGATAGAAATTCTCGTACTGTTTCTCTTCCCCGACTTTCCCATCGCGGCCCTCCTTAAAGAACGGGTTCGCATAGTTATTGCCTGGCGAGTTGTGCCCAAAATAGTAATTCCAGTTTCGCTCTTCAACGCCGTTATGCATGTGAACCTTGCCGACGATGGCAATTTCATATCCAGCATCGCGTAGAACGTCGGTGAAGAGGGGAATGTCGGCGGGTAATGGAACGTCCAGATTCTCGTTCGATAGAGCGCCTGTGGAGCGGGAATAAAGGCCAGTAAGCATCGTTGTCCGTGCTGGAGCGCAGAGCGCATTGGTGCAGAACGCGTTGCGAAACATCATGCCTTCACTGGCAATGCGGTCATGATTGGGAGTTTTCAGAATGGGATTGCCGGCGATCGAGAGCGCGTCATAGCGTTGACCTTCGCCGAGGAAGAAAACGATATTCGGCGGCTTCGATTTGGTCTCTGCGGAAGCGAGGGAATCCGCGGCCGAGCCCGCCAGCAGCGAGCCGGCAACAGCCACTGATCCTTGCAGGAACTCGCGGCGCGTGTGTTCTTTGCCAGTCAAGTTCGTAGCCAGGCCGCTTGCTGCAAGTGATTGCGAATCCATTTCGTGAGACATTTTTTCAGTTCCCCAGATCTTTCTATTCTCGGCAGAGTTTCAAAACAACTTCGAGAAGCGCGAACTGCGAACTCAAGGATATTATCGCGTCAACGCGATCGTTTGCACGCCACAACCCAAGATCTACCGCAACTCCTGGTTCTAAGTGGGTGCGAGAGGTCCCTGGGGCAGGGAATCGGTCGCGTTTGCCAACCGCCATCGTTCTACCAGTTGAGTGACAAGGCCCTGGGGTAGACTAAAACCGTTGCTTCATTCTGAACCGGCAAGCTTGCGGAGGCGAACGAAGAATGGTTGCGCGATTGAAAGACATTGCCCACGATTTGGGCCTTTCCGTCGTTACCGTCTCCAAGGTTCTGCGCGATCATCCTGACATCGGAGAAAAGACCCGGAAGCGTGTTCTGAAGCGAATGAAGGAGCTGAACTATCAGCCGAACTTTGCTGCCCGTTCGCTCATTACCGGCCAAACCTGGACGATCGGCCTGGTCGTACCTGATCTCCTTCATCCGTTCTTCGCGCAGGTCGCCAAAGTGATCTCGGTCGAGGTGAGACGACAGGGATACAGCCTGTTTATCTCCTCTTCCGATGAAGATCCGGCTCTGGAACAGGAAGAAATTGCTCAACTGCTTGCCAGACGCGTCGATGTAATGCTCATCGCTTCGTCGCAGTTGACGGTCGAGAGCTTTCGCCGGATTGAAGAACAGAAGATTCCCTACATCCTGCTCGATAGAGAATTCTCGGGACTCGAGTCGAACTTTGTAGGCGTGGACGACACGGCGGTCGGCGTGCTCGCTACAACGCATCTGATCGAGCAAGGATGCCGCCGGATTGCTCACGTACGCGGACCAGAGGTCAGTACCGCAATTGGACGCATGGAAGGTTACAAGCAAGTTCTGGCGGCGCACCAAATTGAACCCTTACCGGGATACGTCGTTTCCATTGGTCCCTCTGGCGATCACCTGGGCGAGAAGGCCGGATATGCCGCAACCGTTAAACTGCTTGCACATAAGAGCCGGCCCGACGGCATATTTTGCTTCAACGATCCTGTCGCCTTGGGAACGATGCGGGCTATTCTCGATGCCGGCCTGCGTGTTCCGGAGGACGTTGCGGTCGTCGGCTGCGGAAACTTATCGTATTCGGATTTCCTGCGCGTTCCCCTCACTTCAATCGATCAAAATAGCAGGATGATTGGGAAAACCGCGGCGGCTCTCGCCCTGAAGCTTGCGCACAATAAAGTTCCAGCGCGTCCGAAAAGCACACGCGTTGCGCCTCAGATTGTGGTCAGGGCCTCAAGCCTTCGGTCATCGGCTGGCAGCCGGTCTGGAACTCCTTTGGATTGGCAAACCGCACCCGCGAATTGATGTCCCTTGATGGTCCCGCAGGACCCGCCAAAACGCATCGCACGGCAGAATCTCAATTCGCTTTCGCCCGTCTCCGGCGTTCCGCACAAGCGAACTTCCCTCAAATGCCCGACCGCAAATTTCCAATCCCATCAATTGCTCGCACAGGATATGATTATTCCGCCCCTTGACTATACCGATTTACTTCGTTTATTAGCCGAGTGGGGTCCATGTGCCCAGAAGCGGATGACGCGGGTTCGTCGATAACGATTGGGAGCCAAAATGAAAACGAAAGTTCCTCTCTTGCTTTTCGCAGCAACAGTGGTCATTAGTTTGAACTCAGTCATGCTCGTCGCCCAGCAAGCGACGGAGGCAATTCAGCCTTCGTGTGACGCGGGAGCTTGTCCGTACTTGAATCCCGCATTGACGCCCGAAGAGCGCGCGAAAGATCTGGTGCGCCGCATGACGCTCGATGAAAAAGTCAGCCAGATGGGGGATGTTGCACCTGCCATTCCGCGGTTAGGCGTTCCCGCGTATAACTGGTGGAATGAGGCGCTGCACGGTGTGGCCAGGAACGGTTATGCGACGAATTTTCCGCAATCGATCGGCTTGGCCGCAACATGGGATACAGAGCTGATACACCAGATGGGCAAGGTCATTGCAACGGAAGGCCGCGCCAAATACAACGAGGCAATCCGCAATGACGATCACAGCCGCTACGCCGGTCTCACGTTTTGGTCGCCGAACATCAATATCTTCCGCGATCCGCGTTGGGGTCGCGGGATGGAGACATTCGGCGAAGACCCCTTCCTGACTGCGAGCATGGGCGTTGAGTTTGTTCGCGGCCTGCAGGGTGACGATCCCAAGTACCTTGAGCTGGTTTCCACGCCGAAGCACTTCGCGGTGCACAGCGGTCCAGAACCGCTGCGCCACGGGTTCAACGTAGACGTTTCCGAGCACGATCTTGAAGACACTTACTTGCCGGCATTCCGCGCAGCGATCATGGATGCGCATGCGGCTTCGATCATGTGCGCTTATAACGCCATCGACGGGGCGCCGGCGTGCGCGAATTCGATGCTGATGCAAAAACACCTGAGCGACGATTGGGGATTTGCCGGCTTCGCGGTCTCTGATTGCGACGCTGTTGCAGACATCCAGCGCGGTCATCATTTCGCTGACACTCTTGAGCAGGGTGATGCACAGGCTGTGAAGGCTGGGACAGATCTGGATTGCGGTGCAGCGTACAAAGCCCTGACAAAGGCAGTGAGTGAACACCTGTTGGCGGAAGCAGATATTGATACTTCAGTGGCTCGCTTATTTACAGCACGAATGCGGTTGGGCATGTTCGATCCGCCGGAGATGGTGCCGTTCAACGCCATTCCATACTCTGAGGTTAACTCGGCGGCACACCGGGCATTGGCTTTGCGGGCGGCGCGTGAAGCAATTGTCTTGCTGAAGAATAACAACCACATGCTGCCTCTCAAGGCCTCGGTCCACAAGCTCGCAATCGTTGGCCCAACGGCAGATCTGTTGGAGTCAGTCGAGGGCAATTACAACGGCACGGCGCCCGACCCCGTGACGCCGCTTGAAGGTTTGCGCAGGCAATTTGGGAGCGAGAACATCGCTTATGCTCCTGGATCGATTCTGGCTGACGGCATCCCGGCGCCGATTCCTTCGGCGTATCTGCGCACAGATGCCTCGCTCAAGACTGCCGGCCTCAAGGGCGAGTACTTCGACAATGTGAAATTCGAGGGCGCGCCGAAGATGGTGCGGGTGGACGGGAAAATCAATTTCGACTGGAATCGTGTAGCGCCTTCGCAAGATTTTCCATTCAAAACGTTCGCAGTTCGGTGGACCGGCGAACTGGTGCCGCCTCAGGCGGGAGACTATGTTCTGAGCATGCGCGGGCCGCGCGGGTTTGTGTCGTTCGATCCAGGCGGAAATATCATGACCGGACCGCGGCAGCCGGGAGCACAGCCGCAGGGCACTCAGCTTGATCGCGTCAGGATTTACGTCGATGAAAAGCTGGTTATGGATAGCCATAGCAATCCTGCTAATGCGCGCTTGACGTTTGCTGACACGC
The DNA here is from genome assembly GCA_964552975.1 of uncultured Occallatibacter sp. Classification (GTDB taxonomy): domain Bacteria; phylum Acidobacteriota; class Terriglobia; order Terriglobales; family Acidobacteriaceae; genus Telmatobacter. The sequence continues at coordinate 9,918 of CAZKJB010000035.1, forward strand.
AACCGCACGCCATCCGCGCAGAGTATGTCCATCTTCCCGATGATCGCGTCGTCGATCTTGAATGGCAGCCGCCGTCGAACAGCATGCTGGCGAATGCCGTTGACGCCGCCCGGGCCGCAGACGCAACAATCGCCTTCGTGGGGCTTTCACCCAACCTCGAAGGCGAAGAGATGCCCGTCCATGTGGATGGTTTTGACGGAGGCGATCGCACGAGCATCGATCTGCCCGCGGTGCAGGAACACATGCTTGAAGCTCTTGGGCAATCGGGCAAGCCGCTCATTGTTGTTCTTACAACGGGCAGTGCGCTGGCTGTACCGTGGGCCTCGGAGCACTCTGATGCGTTGCTTGTTGCCTGGTATTCCGGCGAAGAAGGTGGCGACGCGATTGCAGAAACACTGGCTGGGAAAAATAATCCAGCGGGGCGGTTGCCAGTCACTTTCTATCGTTCCACCGCGGACCTGCCGCCATTTACCGATTACTCAATGAAGAACAGGACGTACAGGTACTTCAATGGGGACGTCCTCTATCCATTCGGATTTGGCTTGAGTTATTCGCAGTTTAGCTATCGCGCACCGGATGCAAGTTCATCAGCAATCCAGGCCGGATCTTCGGTGACGGTGTCCGCTGAAGTGCGCAACGTAAGCGAAACCGACGGCGACGAAGTGGCCGAACTTTATATCGTGCCTCCGCAAAACGCGATTGCGCCTCACGTGGAGCTTGACGGCATCAAGAGAATTCATCTGCGCGCGGGTGAGACGCAACGCGTGCAATTCATCCTTTCCCCGCGTCAACTCAGCGGAGTGGATGATCAAGGGAATCGGGCGGTTGTGCCTGGAGACTACGCCATCTACATTGCAGGCGCGCAACCTGGCAAGGGAACACCGGCGGCGACGCTCCACATCTCCGGAACCATGTCTCTGGCGCGGTGAAGTATGTGCAGAAACGATCAAGCCTGATCTCGAGGTGCTATCGAGACATGGACTGAATCTGTGCGGCAACAAAGTTGTGCACATACATCAGGCTCGTCGGCGCTGTCATTGTCTTGGCACTTTGCTCACCGGCAGTGTGGATGAGCAGGACTGGCCTCGAATCCCATTGGCCATGGTTCGAGACACGCTCGTCTTCGGCGCTCCATCCAGGTAACGGACGCCACATCTGCGTGCGCCAGGAGTGATCGCCTTGCACCACTAATGTCGTGGCCGCCCATCGCGGCTGTGATTGAAGCTGGTCAAGCAGCTGCCCCAACAGCCGATCGCAATAATCCAGCGAGTCGAGATACGATCCGCGTGGCGCGAATTGCCGTCGCCGCCGGTCCCAGAATGCAGGTGGATGCGGCGCGGGAAGATGGAGGTAGATGAGATCTGCCTGACTGCTCGCAAGCGTTGCCAACGCGTGTTCACTTACGTCTTTCACAGACGCGATATGACCTTCGGCGTTCCGGTCCGCGATGGCTTCTCTTGCCCTCGCCGGAGAAGTGAATTGTTCCGTTAACATGTGCAGCGGAAGCCAAACATTCTCCGCAAAGCTCGTGTCGGGCGAAGTGGGGCCGCTATCCTGCGCGTCTTTGTCGTTCCAGTAGCACTCTGTCGCCACGCCCGCAAAGATAGGACAGTAAGCAATGTACCAACCGACGATCGATGTTGTAACGCCATGCTGCTTTGCTTCGCCGAAGAGTGAAGCGCTGACGTCAAACGGCGTCCAATGGGGAGAATTATCGATATCGACCAGGTAGCGATGCGCCGAAGTGTATTCGACGCCCGTCACAACGCGCCCCAACATCAAACTTGGAACGACTTGCATCGTGCGATAAGCGATCGGCATCATGTCGGTATAGATTGTGCTTTCGCTGCGCAAGCGATCGAAGTTTGGAAGGCTGAGGGAGCGATCGCGCGATTCGAATGTGGGCTTGTACGCGAGTTCGTCAAAAAGTATCCATATAAGGCGCGGCTTGCTGGCTGGCTTTGGGGCGATTTGAGCCGCGAACGCTTGCGGGCCCGGCCGCCATAGTGCGACTCGGATCAGTTGCCAGGTGATGACCATCGCGAAGACTGCAACGCCAGTCAGGACTGCGCTTCCAGCACGGAAGAGTCTACTCGCGAATGCGGGTGCGCGCAGAATAAGCAGGCCGGCCAGAACAGTCCAGAGAACGATGGCAGTGAGCACCACTGCAGTAGGCACTTCAAATGGAAACACGCTCAGATTGCATACGAACAAGAATGGCGGTAACAGAATAAAAAGAACCCGGCGCACCTGTGGCCAGGCCTTGAGCCTGCGCAGCATCCACATAGTGCAACCAAAAACGACGGCCACGACCGCAAGGTCGAGTAAATGAGCCAGGGCGATTTTTGTAAGGGGAGAAGCAAATCGCATTCGGGAATCGCTGGCTGAAGAAGTGATGTCAATATAGTTGGGCAGAAGAAGAATCGCGGCAAAGCCGCATGCCTGGGCGATCCATTTGATCATGTCGAACTCGCTTCGACACCCTCATTCTCCGCCGGGTCTGCCGCACTCTGGTCATTCGGGATCCTCGCAAAGAGGAAGAGAACCCGCCCGTTCGCCAATTCATTGCGATCCACCGCAGTGAAGAATGGCGCAAATGCCGTTTGCAAATCCTCCTCCGTTAGGTGGCCATAGAGATCGTCGCGACCGCGCAACCATTCTTGAAACATCGGATCGGATGGAGGCACCCACTCTAGTAGAAGCCAGCGCCGAGTTAGAAGGGCGCAGAGCTCGGCGATGTGTGCCAATGGCAATTGCTCGCGCAAGATCAGATGATGAACAACCGCGAGCATCAGCACCATGTCGAATCTTCCGGAAAGGCGGTCGAGCAAGGAGAGGTGCTCCAAATTTTTCCATCCCGCGGCCGGAGTCGGACGAGCGATATTTGCCACGAGAGTCGTGATAGGTTCTTCTCGCCGTGACGCTACGGTCCACAGCGCTTCGAGGGCTGTCTCATCGGCATCGAGCGCTACCACCTCGGCGTCTGCTTCGGCAGCCATCAATGAATACGTTCCCGTGTTCGCTCCGATGTCCAGAACTCGCGAAGGTCTATGCAACTGGAGAGCGTTCCTGACAAATTTCTGCTTGTCGCGCGCATCGGCAGCCTGGTAGTGTGCGGCAGACTGCGTGTATTCGCTCCACTCGCTGCGGTTCTGTCCTTTTTCCGTTCCGCGAATCTGCTTGCCAAGGCGTGCGATGCGCTTTTGCAGAATATGCGCGGCCAATTCGGGATTGGAGGCGGACGAATGTTTCTGCGAACCGCGACCCGTTTTGCCGGGTCGCCCCAGAAGCGCTGCCAGCGTCACCACATCCAGTAAATCGGGGTTGAGCCGCTTCCAGGGGCCTAGCGCTTTGTAGATCAAATCTGGTTCGTATCCGTCGCGCACGAAGAGCGTACCCTGGAGCGGCCAGCTCAAGTGTTTTCGAGCGACCAGGGGAAGCAGAAATGTACGCACAAACTGGCCATAGGCAAGCCAAACGGTGGAGCACGGATCGCGACGCTCGAACGACAAGACATCGACCAAGACGGGCCGAGCTCCCGCGAACAAGACATTCAGCGGTGTCGCATCCTTCAGCGTCCACCCTGAGCTTATGGCCTCGCTCGCAATGCGCAGTGTCAACTCCGCGGCAGCGCGCCACTGGGGGGCCGTCCACTCCCATGGGTAGCTGATGGGTTCAACGCGTGGATGCTCAAGCCACAATTCGCCTGGAGCGATACAAGCGTGCTCGGCAGCACTCGCAATCTTGCTTGGAATCAGATCGCCGCTTTTTTCGAGCGACGCGCGCAATGGAGACGCCAGAAATTCGAGAGTCGCTTTTTCTGCCGCAGGATGGATCCGTCGCAGGGCACAACGAGCGGTGAGCCGGAGCTGACCTGCTGGATCGCGAAAGGTCAGTTGCGGATCGTGGTTCCCAACTGGGAGGCTCAGCTCGAGGTCGGGATGCTCAAGGGGGGCGCTCACGGATGGCGCGAATCCTCAACGCTTCCTTCGTCGAGCAATTTTTCAGGCTCGTCCTTCGCCGTGCTCTGCCGGAAGAGCGAGTAAATCTTCCGGCGCAAGTACCAACCAGTTGCGACAAGCGCCGATCCGGCTGCTTGAACAGCCAGCAGGCCGGTGCCTGGGTCTGCATAGGCATAGGCCATGCGCTCAAACAGCAACGCAGCCCCTGAAATAATGAGAACGAGTGCGAAAATGCGCAACAAAATTTTCATATAGCCGGTTGGCGACTCCATGCTGAATTGGATTTTCGCGCCGGGATTCCAACGAGCGGGTCCCGTGTTAGTCCTTTATGCTCATTGACTAGACGCTACGGGAGGGGTTTGAGTTTACGGCAGGAGCAAATGTTCCCTTGTGAGCGGTGCAATTCTAATAAATAGTTAAGAATAAAAACAGAATTCGGATATCTTGTGGCCAAACTTCTGCATCGTACAACAATGATGAGGTGCGCTCGTCGCTCTTTTCATCTCATCTTCGGCGCCCGGCTAACATCAACGCATCGAAATGCATTTGGCTCGCAATAGCGATTCAATCCGTCAACACGAATTTCATCGCGCACAAACGCGTCGGACTGAGTTTCGCGATTCTCATCGCTGTGCGGATGACAAAGTTGTCATTTGAATGATCTGCGCGATCAATAAATCAGTTAAGACCGATAGGACCGAGACCCTCGGATCGATCCCGCGAGCGAACCATACCCGATTCCTCTCGGGATTTCACATCGCATCGTACCCGCGAACGCCTAGGCTTGCGCAGCAGGGGCGGGCTTGGCCTTCGGCACTTCCTGTTTACGCGCCGGTGCAAGAATCGCGTGCAAAATGGTGCCTTCCATCCGCGGCATGAACTCCACGATTCCCGCGTCGCCAATGTCCTGAATCAGCCGGTTGATGATGTTGTAGCCGAGCTCGCGGTGCGCCATCTGGCGGCCGCGGAACCGCAAGCTCGCCTTCACCTTGTCGCCCTCACCAAGGAAACGAACCGCCTGGTTCTTCTTCGTCTGGTAGTCATGTTCGTCCACGGTCACGCTGAACTTGACTTCTTTGACGGTGATAACTTTCTGGCGCTTGCGGGCGGCGCGCTCACTCTTTTCCTTCTCGTAAAGAAACCGGCCGTAATCCTGGATCCGGCAAACCGGAGGAACAGCATTGGGCGAAACCTCCACCAGGTCGAGACCGCGCTCGCGAGCGATCTTTAGCGCCTCGTAAGGCGCGAGAATTCCAAGTTGTTCGCCGTTTTCGTCGATGACGCGAATTTCACGCGCACGAATTCTGTCGTTAATGCGGATAAAGGATTTAGCCGAACGTTTATCGAGTGCGATGGTACTCCTCCGAATGCGTTCGGTGCGTGCCCGGGCAGGGCGCCCCATCGGCCACAGACGCACAAACGCATCCTGAGTATAGCATTGGCTTGGCCCAGAGGAACAAAGGGCTTAGCCGCTGATACAAGCCCGAAGGCCGCCATCCTGATTGAGCCCGGTCACCGTGGCCCGCAACAATTCATTGGCGCCGAAAGAACCTTCGAGTTCGATGGGCAGAAAGTTCTCAGTCAGTGCCGCGGTACGTCCGCGCGCCGCAAGTGGCAGAGGCGTGCGCAGTGTGATGGCCGCAAGCTCTCGCCCTACAAAGCGGCCACGATGATCGCGAGCTTTTTCGTCAGCCAGTGCGCGCAGCGCAGCCATGCGCTCCTCAATGGCTCCCTTCGGAACCGGCGACTTCGCTTGCAGCGCCCATCCCGCAGTTCCCGGTCGTGGCGAAAAGGGAAACAGGTGGAGATATCCGAAGGGCAACGCGCGTACGAAGGCAAGCGTTTCTTCAAATTCGCGGTCTGTTTCGCCTGGAAACCCGACCATCACGTCGGCGCCCAGGGCGAGGTCGGGGCCAGCAGCATCCACGAGCCGCGCAACCTTCTCCGCATAGTGCCAGGGTCGGTAACGTCGGTGCATGCGCCGTAGCACCGCGTCCGAGCCTGATTGCAGCGGGAGGTGGGCGTGCCGCGCCAGGCGCCCGGCCGGCCGATTACGACCCAATGATAAGGACTCGGCTTGCGGCTCGCCGAACTCGCGAAGCAGCGCAATCAAATCGTCGTCCCAGTCCATTGGCTCAATGGAACTCAGTCGCAGCCGAAACAGCGTCGTCTGCTCCAGAATTGTTCGCACCAGGCCGGCAAGGGTTTCCCCTCGAGATCCCGAACGTTCCCGTCCCCATCGCCCAAGGTTGATGCCCGAGAGCACCAGCTCCTTGCCGCCGGTGGCGACAAACGACTGCACCTGGCCAATGACCGATGCGCGAGACAAGCTTTTCGACGGTCCGCGCGTGAAGGGGATCACGCAAAACGTGCACCGGTTCCCGCATCCCTCCTGGATCTTCAGATTCGGCCGCGTCTGCGCCCCCAGCGCAAGCGGCGCATCCTCGATAAAGGTGTGCGCGAATTTATCGTCGGCCCAAACAGGCGCGTGTGCCGGTGCGCCTGCCATGAGCGATTGCACGGATACAAGCGTGGGCGGAATGTTTCCCGGCTGTGGTTTTCCGAGGGCCAGGTCGAAGATGATCTCGGGCGCGAGCGCTTTATGGCTGTTGCCTACGACCGCTGCGACTCCCTCCAGCCGCGCCACCTCCTCCGGCGCGCGCTGCGCGTAGCAGCCTGTTACCACGATTCTTGCCGCAGGGTTCTCGCGGTGTGCTCGGCGGATGAAGGCGCGCGCGGCGCGATCGGCCTCAGCTGTTACGCTGCAGGTATTCACCACCACCAGGTCGGATTGAAAGAGCCGGCTCTCGCTGAGCGCGCGCAGCCGTTCGCCAATCGCCTCGCCGTCGGCGCGGGCTGCTCTGCAGCCAAAATGCTCAATGTGAAATCCCGTCATTATTCAAGTCTAACGTTTCTCGCATGGCGCGCTGCCACGGTGCGCTGTAGCATGGGAGCGCAGAAAAATTTGATTTCGAGAGTGTGGATTACGATGCCGCGTTCTGCAACCTGGATTGCTTTTGCAGCGAAACAATTACTGGCTGCGTGGGTTCTGGCGCTGGCATGTGCGTGCGGTCCGGCCGCGCATGCACAAACTGCGAAGCCGCAGCCGCGAGTGCTGGTCTACACGCGCAATTACACGCCCGACGGCAAGGGCTACGTGCACGACAACATCGCTGCCAGTGTTGAAGCCATCCGGAAAATGGGCGCCGAGAGTGGCTTTGCAGTAGATGCTTCGGACGATCCCGCAGTCTTTACCGAGGCGAATCTGCGGCAGTATGCAGCCCTCGTCTTTTCCAACAGCAACAACCAGGCCTTTTCGAGCGACGGGCAGCGAACCGCTTTTCAGCATTACATCGAGGCGGGCGGCGGATTTGTGGGCCTCCACTCGGCGTCGGGATCGGAGCGCGATTGGCCCTGGTTCTGGTCGATGCTGGGCGGCAAGTTCGCGCGCCATCCAAAAATGCAAAGTTTCACGGTTACCGTTTCCGACTCCCGGTTCCCTGCGGTCCAGAGTCTGCCGGCGCAGTTCGTTTGGACTGACGAGTGCTATTTCATCGACCATCTGAATCCCGCAATCCATCCCGTGCTCGTCACAGACCGGACGAAGCTGTCCGATCTCGATCAGATGAACATCGACGTCGCTAATTTTCCCAACCCGCTCCCGCTGGCCTGGTATCAGCGGTTCGACGGCGGCCGCGAATTCTACCTGGCGCTCGGTCACAACAAGCAGGACTATTCGAACCCGCTGCTCTACGGCATCATTCGCGGCGGCATTCTCTGGGCATGAATCGAGAACCTTGATTCCGATATACTGGAGACAAGCTTGTTTCACCGCTCCTGACCGCCGAACTCATGCCCTACTCCGCTACCGCCAGCATTTCGGCTCCCGCCCCGGTTGCCGCCAGCAGCCAGACACGGCATATTGCTGGATACGTATACTTTACGTTCATTTGCTATGTTTCCATCGGACTGCCTTTGGCAGTCTTGCCTCCCTATGTTCATCTGCGCATGGGATATAGTGCGGTGCTCGCCGGCCTCGCCATCAGCATCCAGTACATTGCCACTTTGCTCAGCCGTCCCTGGGCCGGCCGCATTTCCGATCACATGGGCGCAAAAGTTTCTGTGCTTTGGGGAATGGGATGTTGCACCGTAAGTGGTGCATTTCTTGTCGGCGCTGCAGCGTTGCACCAGGTTCACTGGCTCAGTTTTTCGGTCCTCATCTTCAGCCGATTGATCCTGGGTGTAGGAGAAAGCCTGGGTGCGACGGGTGCCACATTGTGGGGCATCACGAGCGTCGGACCCGAGCATACGGCTAAGGTGATCGGTCTCAATGGAATCAGTACCTATGGCGGTATGGCGCTCGCCGCGCCGCTGGGTGTTGTGCTCGATGCGCAATGGGGCCTTGCATCTATCGGCCTCCTCACCATCCTCATTGGCGCCGTCAGTTTTGCCATCGCTCTCCGCAAAGACCCTGTTCCTGTCCAGCCAGGCAAGCATTTGCCTTTCGCTCACGTGCTGGGCCGGGTGGCGCCGCACGGCATGGGCCTTGCGCTCAGCGGTGTCAGTTACAGTGTGCTGGCTACGTTCGTCACTCTTTTCTATGCTCACCGCCACTGGAACGGCGCCGCGCTTTGCCTCACTTCCTTTGGCGTAGCCTTCATCGCTGCTCGTGTGTTCTTCATTCGCACCATCGGGCGATTCGGCGGCTACCCGGTCGCGATGGCGTCGCTCGCCGTGCAAGCCGTGGGAATGGTTTTTCTGTGGCAGGCCGTCGCCCCGTGGATGGCGCTCGTCGGCGCAGGCATCGGAGGCCTGGGCCTTTCGCTTGTCTTCCCTGCAATTGGCGTGGAGGCTGTCAAGCGCGTTCCTGAATTCAATCGCGGCACCGCATTGGGCGTCTATACAGCATTTGCGGATGTTTCGTTCTTCCTGGTAG
>CAZKJB010000036.1:0-18739 GCA_964552975.1 uncultured Occallatibacter sp.
ATTCAGCGCGAAATCATCAAGCACACCACATTGAGCGTGGATTATAGCGGTTCTGGTGGTCACTTCCTGGCGACTGGAATTGGGCGGGGGATTTACAGTAATCAGCTAAATCCCGCAACCTATGTGCTTGGTGGCCTCTTGACGTCGCCTGCAACGGCCACTAACATCGCTGCTGCGCAAGCGCTTTACCCAGCATTCAAGCTCCCATTCGCGAACTACTCGTCCTCTGCAACAATCGGACAGGCCCTTCGTCCGTTCCCTCAATACAACGGGTTCAGCGACATTTGGGGTAACGTAGGAAACTCCAATTACTCCTCACTCCAGTTATCGTTGAAGCAGAACGACTGGCACGGCGTCACCTATGGTCTCTCCTACACATGGGCAAAGACTATGGATGATACAGGCAACTCTAGAAGCGCGTACGGTGCCGGTGGCGAGAATGCCGGCCAGGAAGAACACGCACTAAGCACAATCGACATTCCCAACAACGTTACGCTGTATTACATCTACAACGAGCCCTATGGTCACGGAAACGGCAATCGACTGCTAAATGAAGTAACTCGTGATTGGTCCTTATCCGGAACCTTTCAGCACGAGGCCGGGACACCGATCGCCATCACCGGATCGGGCTGTAATCAGCCGTTTGGAGGCACCTGCATTCCCAACCTGAACCCCACTTATGTGGGTTCGCCACGGATTAATGGAGGATACGGGCGGAAGAATTTGGCTACGGGAACCACGACTCTGCAATATATCGATCCGGCCGCATTTTCGATTCCACTGCCATACACATTGGGTAACGCTTCCCGGACCTACGCCTACAAACTGCGCAACCCGGGCAGTTACACTGAAAACCTCAGTCTACGGCGTTCCTTCCCAATTCGTGAAAGGCTAAAGTTCACATTTGAGGCCTCCGCCTTCAACGTGGATGGACATGTCGACTTCAGTGCTCCGAATAGCTCATCCTTCACAAGTACACCAGGTTCGCCCGGTGTGGGGAACGCTACGAGCGGCGGGTCAAATGCTTTCGGCACGATTACTGGTCAGGCAAATTCGCCGCGCGACATCCAGTTTTCAGGTCGATTTGCTTTCTGACATTACCGAGGCTATATCGTTCCTGGTGTAATTCATTGATGGGAGGGGATGATCCTGTCTTTGCGTCATTCAAACGGGGAACGGGAGCGCCGCATGCAAACCGTAATGAACGATCGCGCGTTTCGGAGATAGTGGATGCCCTATTCGCGCCGCAGGTTTATGGCCAAGACCGCTGAACTTGCCGTTTCTGGGCTCCTATCTTCCCGATTTCGGGGTCTTGTGAGCGCGCAGACAGGCGCGCCTTTAGGAGCCCGGGATACATACGCAGTCCCAAAGCCCTTGGTTGACGGACCCTTTCAGCCAACGTGGGAATCCCTTCGAGATCACTATCGCGTCCCCGAATGGTTCAAGGAAGCCAAGTTCGGAATATTCATTCATTGGGGCCTCTATTCCATCCCTGCGAGGATCAACGAATGGTATGAGCGGCATATGTACACGTCGGATGTGAAATGGCATACGGATCACTATGGGCCTCCTGACCATTTTGGATACAAAGATTTTATCGCGCTCTTTACCGCGCCAAAGTATGATCCGGCGGCGTGGGCGGAGCTTTTTTCAAAGGCAGGTGCAAAGTATGTTGTGCCTGTGGCCGAGCACCACGATGGCTTTGCGATGTGGGACTCCGACATTACGCCGTGGTGTGCCGGCAAGATGGGCCCGAAACGAGATCTGATTGGAGATCTCGCGATAGCAGCACGCGCGCAGAATCTCATCTTCGGCCTGTCGAGCCATCGCATGGAGCATGACTCTTTCGCTTACCCAGCGCCGGGCGTTCCGAATGATGAGTTCGATCCAAAATATGCCGGCTTCTATGGGCCTCCTATACCGGGTGAGTTCAACAATTCCAATGCCTCGCGCGCGTTTCAAGGTGACTGGCTAGCCCGAGTGCAGGAGCTCGTCGATAAGTACAAGCCCCAAATGATTTTTTTCGACAATGGTGTCAACACACGCGCTTACGATGACGTTAAGCTCCGTGCGGCGGCCTACTACTACAACCAGTCGAACAAGTGGCGCAAACAATCTACGTTGGCCACAAAAGACGTCGCCTACCTCTTCGGTTCTGTGCGGGATTTCGAGAAACAACAGCGGGCGCCCAAATGGATCTATGACGCTGCGGGTTGGCAAGTGGATGACGCGTTGGGAAGCACATGGGGGTATACCGAAGATATGTCGGTCCGACCGCCGGAAAGTGTCATCTGCGAGCTCATGGAATTGGCCAGCATGGGCGGCAATCTGTTGCTGAACATTTCGCCAATGGGTGATGGATCGATTCCCGAGATTCAGCAGCATACGCTGCTTGCAGTAGGAGAGTGGCTTAAAGTGAATGGCGAAGCGATTTACGGCTCACGACCATGGATTCACATGGGCGAGGGTCCCATGATGCCACCTGAGCCTCCTGGCGACTGGCAGGGCGGGTCCACTGCAGTAGAGGGCCCGCGAATCGGGCGCCAGAATCTGCCGCCTCCAAGTGAGGATGATTTCCGCTTCACGGTAGCGAAAGGATATTTGTATGCGTTGGGCTACAAATGGCCTCCGGCCGAAGCAAACTTAACCAGCCTGGCCTTCGGGAAAGCGACGGTTAAACGTGTAACTTTGCTTGCTTCGCAGGAGCCGCTCCATTTCAAGCAGACCGCCAAGGCGCTCACGGTGACTTTTTCCCCAAGCCTCGCTTCTTCGCGAATGCCGTTTGTGCTTCGCATCGAGGGGAACATGCCCCTCGGTAGTGAGTGAGTCTAAGCGTTTCGAGCTTTGAAATGGAGCCCAGAGAACGAGAATGAAGAAAGCGTGAGATGAAGATCCTTTCGCGAGCGACGACCCGTCTACATTGCAATGCTATGGTGATTAGCCGACAAGCATGACCTGCGGAAACTGATCTTCCGCATGGTCGCGGAGAATCGCACCTGGGGTGCGCCCCGCATTCATGGTGAGCTGAGGATGCTTGGCTTCGACATCTCGGAACCGACCATTTTGCGGTGGATGCGTAAAGCATCGCGAAACCCAGAATTGGCGAAGCGCTGGGCGACGTTTCTCAGCAATCACCGCGAAGCCATCGCGGCCATGGACTTTTTCACAGCTCCGACGAGGACCTTCGGCGCGCTGTACCGCTTCTTCGTGATTGCGCATAACAGACGGCGCATTCTCCACTACAACGTCACACGGCATTCGACGACAGCTTGGGTAGCTCAGCAACTTCGAGAAGCTGCCCCTTACGATTCAGCCTCGAGGTTTCTCATCCTTGATCGCGAACACACCTTCCACGGCGAGGTGCTGGAGACCGCCGAGAGCCTGGGCATCAGCCCGATTCGAATTACTATTCGAAGCCCTTGGCAGAATGGCGTGGCTGAACGGTTCGTCGAGTCTTGCCGTCGTGATCTATTCGACCATGTGATCGCGTTGAACGAACACCATGTGAAGCGGCTCATGACCGAGTATGTCCGCTATTACCACCATGACCGGACCCATCTTGGGTTGGCGAAGGAAACGCCCGCCGGACGCACAGGACAAGCCAAACAGAGCGTGCGCAACAGAGTTTTGGCCTTGTTGAGACTGGGCGGCTTGCATCATCGTTACCAACTTGCGGCTTGAGCCACCTGAAGCCCCCGGAACACTGGGAAGGAATGGTCGCAGCGGTGTGCCTTTTGTCGGCTTACAGTGACTTCCTCAACTCCCTTGCTCTGTCTCTGCGCGTCTCTGCCCTTCTCCGGGGTGTCTCTTCATTCCGTGCTGAACCGTTAAGACTTGCCGTTCGGTGACGCGGATGGAATCCTGGCGAGCGACAGGTTGTGGAGGTTCGTGCATCGCCGCGCGAATCCTGTTTAGCGCCTCTGATAGCGCCGCTTCCACCGTCCATTGGTGCCGATCTGCAATCTCTGCAATCTCGATGGACGTCATTTCCTCGACCCAGTAAAGGAGAAAGACTATCTTTTGCCGATTACTTAGTTGGCACACCACGTTCCAGACATGCCCGATCTGCTCCCTTGTCTGAATCTCATCCTTTATCGTCTGCTGATTACTCGGGAGCCATTCATTCAGGTGAGCGAGCCCTGAGGTTTTCACGTTCTTTTTTCGCCAGAAACAGAGTTGCTGTTTGAACCAATGGCGCCTCTGTAGGTTAACGGCCATGCGCATTAACAAGTTTCTGGTATGCGAGTGGTCGCGATTTTCATTCCATTTGAAGAATGCGGTCTCAATACAGCGCTGCGTTAGAGCTTTGGCTAGCTCTGGATCACCAAACGACGCCAGTAGGAACCGAAAGATATGAGGCCGATAATTGCGAAGAGAACTTACCAATTCGCGCATGCATTCGGCGGAGCCCGCGTCGTCGTTATCGGGTTGACCGAATACGCCATCGATTGATGAACTAAATTCCATGCAAGCCGCCTAGTGATCAAACGATTTGAGAGTGAATGTCGGAGTAATGACTACGGGTCAAATGCCAAACTTTCCGGATTAGCTGCGAATGGCCATCTGGCCCCGATTGACCGCTCCGTGAAAGCGCCAAGAGGGGCCTTCTCTCGGCGCTCCCACTTGCTCGGGAACCTCGCTCCTCCATGCAAGAATCCCCGATCTCGCGTATCCACTGGAGTTCTGCTGCCACCTAGACAACCGTTCGCGGGAAAGTTGCTCGACTTCGATGTGCCCGCTCCTCCCGTTACCTCCGCATACTACGATTGGCCGACTGACTGGGATGCGCCAACACGTTCCCTCCAGAACAAGCCCGACAGATTAGTCGATAACGAGGGTCATCGATGTGGCGGCGGTAAGACTTGAATTCGAGCTGTCCTGGCCATCGAGCGTAAGTGTGTAACTACCCTTTGGAATGCCCGATGTTCCTGCAGAAACGGTCAAACTAGAAGGCGAGACAGACAAGGAGAAGCTTCTGGTCGACGAACTAGAGCTTGATGCGCCGCAGCCGGAGAGGACAAAACCCAGAGCCACGAGAGCCAGCATGCACGAGAGGATGCGGATCTGACGGAAACGCCAGCCGATTAAGCTCGCCAGGAGTAATCCGAGGGGACCAAAACTCAGCACGTCGATCGGAAGTGCAGGATTGTAAGAAATCTTGGTGGTTTTGGCTCTGCCGAAAGCGCGGACCTTCCCGCTTTGGAGCGAGCTATTGGAGCAGTTCGCTGTGCCGGTGTAAAACGTCAATGTTTCGCTCACCGCAGTCGTCCCGGTAATCGTAGCATTCGAGATGTCATAGCAGGCATAATCCTGGACATACGTGCTGGTAGTAGAAATTGAGAAATCCACGGTTCCGGTATAGCCCCCGGAGGGCGTCACAGTGACGGTGGTCGAGCCCGATCCGCCCGACGTGCCCGACCCCCCACTGGAAGAGGAGCCGATCGTGACAGTAGTCGTTCCGGTTGAGGCCGCAAATGTTGAGTTTCCCGAATATGTCGCCGTGATGACGTGCGCTCCAGATGAAGTGGAAGAGAATGTGTACGTGGCCGAACCGCTCGACAGCGCAAGAGACGATGTTTCTGTGGCGCCATCGACCGTGACGGTCAGGGTTCCTGTCGGGGTTGTCGTGATGGAACTCGATTCTGGAGTCACTGTGATGGTGATTATGTCGCTCGCGCCGGAAGAAGGTGTGCTGCTAGCGGCGACGAGTGATGTTGTAGTCGCCTCCAGGGACGTGCCGGAGCTTGATGGCCATGCGGAAAGCAGGTTGAAGAGATCAACCGATCCAAGGCCGCTAGCCTCGTCATAGCCGGTCGTGGCTGGGTACTTGGATTCGCCTGCCGATGCGCAGTAGCTCGATCCTGCCGTGCATTCGTTGTTCCCACTGGTAATGTCGTGGAAGGCAGATGCGTAGGTTGTGGAATTGGACGCCAGCGAATACAGAGTTGAGTTGATCAGGCCCTGACCCGTCGAATTGTCCTTCTCATTGATCAGCGCAAGCATTCCCGCAAAAATAGGGGCAGCGAAACTGGTGCCCCCGGCGACAGTTAAGTATTGATCATTGGAATCACGGAAGCCGTTCGAGCAACTTCCGGTGATACCGGTTGCGGTGGAATCGCTGGAGCAATAGAGATAACCGGCATTGTCTGGCGAAGAATCAATAGAAATATCCGGCACCAGCCGATAGCTGCCTGAGGGAATGCCGGTCACTCCGCTTTGCCAACTGGGCCTCGCAGTCAGGATGCTCGCACCTCCGCCTCCCGCCGAGAGCGCGTATTCGGAGCCATCGTCCACGCCCACTGTAGAACTATCGTCGTTCCAAACCTGTTCCGGAATATAAGATTTCGCAGAGCTGACTGCATCGCTGCCGCTGGCAGACTCCCAATAGGTTGTACTCGAGGTGGAGACATCCGCCGATGGAAATTCGGTTCCACCAAGAGCAGTTACATACGCGCTGCTGGCGGGGTAGTTGACGGCCAGTTCCTCCTCTTCCGCAGTAGGAGCTGTGTTGCTTGCGAGATCGGCATAGCAAGCGGTAGATCCAGTGTCGCCCGAGGCTACAATTACACTTTGCCCCTGGCTGGCTCCTTGTTCCAGAATGGACTCCATCGCCGAGTAGTCGCTGGAGCTGAGGTCCGGCTCGCATCCGCCATAACTCATGCTGATGATCGGCGCAATCTTGGTATCGATTGCATATTGGAGAGAATCCCACACGCTGTAGTTGGAATTGTTGCCAACATAGACCAGGTAGATTATTGCGCTCTTGGCAATTCCGCCGGTGTACTCAAGATCGAGATCCGATTCTGCCTCGTCTCCAGAAGAAAACTCCGCAGTCCCAGAATCGGGCACCAGGATCACGCTTGGATCCTTGACGGCAAGTCCGGCCGCGGTCTGGAAGTGTTCGATGTCAGATAAGTCGACCTCCGACTGGCCAACGACTGCGATTGACTGGCCGGTCCCGGTGTAGCCCGAGTTATAGGCGCCATTAATGTCGTAAATCGTTGCGACATCCTCCGGCGTCAAGTAGTGGTTCCCGGATTGGCTGGATGTGAAATTCGGATTTACCCTGGTCGATTGTGCAGACCGGAAACGCACTTGTGGTTTCGGCCGGAAATCATCGACATTGCGCACCGACTCGATGATGCCCGAAAGCGCCGAGGGCACCGATATCGGCGCCGAATTCGCAAAATGAGTTTGGTTGTCGATCTTGTAGTTATGGAGTTCCGTCTGAAACGCCGATTCAACCTGGGCGGTCGTTCCGGAGAAACGAATGCTGTTGTGGCTGTTGGCCACGCGATCGACAGAAAATCCCTGCTGTTCAAGCCAGCTTTGGACCCTCGCGAGGTCGTTGTCGCTCAAGCCGAAGCGGTTGGCGTACTCTTCCGGAGAAAGCCACTTGTGATAATACGAGGAGCCGACCGTTTGTTGCGCTTTCAGCAGTGCGTCAAGGGCGGCCTGCTGCTCCGCGGAAGGTTTGAAGTACATGGTGATGCCGCTGATCTTTGTCCCGGATGCAACCCGGCCGACATCGCTCTTTGCCAGTGCGTGTGGACTTACCGAACCTGGCAGGGCCACCTCGGAACCGGGATCGATCTCTGCAATGACGCGGTCGGGACTCGTTTGCCCCTGTACCAGAAGAACACCACTGTAAGAGGCCATGGTGGCAACTGCAATAAGCGCGCTGCGGAACCGCATAGGCACCTTCCCTCTTTCGCCTCCGAATGATCAAACAAGAGGAACACCCTTAAGACGTTGCAGTTCTAGATGTCGCTTATGGAGAAATGTAAAGCTTTGTAAAGGATCTCTATTCGGGAGTAGCGAGTAACAACCTCCACGCAAGATAAAGCTGAATCGTCAGGCCGGGTGAAACTGGGGACCGGCACCAGCTCGAACTGCACGACGACAAATGAAGTGATGAAGAGAAATCTCCAGTCGACTAATGGACCGGCAGCAGACGCATTGCCCCAACTGAACGGGTATGGGTCGCGCGAAGCAGGTGCGGCGTCACAAGGACTATAAGTTCGACGCTGCTCGAATCGTTCGCTTGGTCCATCGTGTATCCAATGATTTCGCCCACGTCCTGATGCGAGATCACGCTCGTGATCAGCGCGCTGTTTCCAAAGTGAACCATGATTGCGCCGGAGTACTGCCGATTGGTAAGCACTGGGATATTGTTGATCGTGGAGCCGGCGAGGGAAGATACCCTGAGATCGACGCTAAGGGCGACCTGGATCTGATCTTCGATCGAGGGTTTCACCTTCAGCGTCAAGCCAAGGTCCTGATATTGGACCTGGGGCACCGTCACCGATGAGACACTGGATGATGAGCTTCCGCCCAGCGCCTTATAACTCGATGTGATGATTGGGTAGCGCTCTCCACTGCGAAATGTAGCTTCCTCATGATCGAGCACACGGAGTTGCATTCGGTCGAGAGATCGGACGTAGGACGAGTTAAGCAGCATATTGGCGCTGGTGGTATTCAACTCCACGCCTGTCTCGGTCAGACCGCCGCCGAACAGCACAAACGGATTATTAAACACAGTCCCGGAAACTTCGCCCGAGGCCAGCAAAGCCGCAAGAATGGCCACATAGTCTCCTGCACTTGCGATACCGCTCGATATGATTTCCTGCACGAGCGTTGAATTGTTGGCGATGACGGAGTTAATCTGCGACTGGACATTAAACAATGTGGCCGTGTTTGGGAGGGTTACATTGGCAGTGGTATCTTTGATCCGATCTATTTCATAGACATCCATTTCAATTAATAGCTCGCTGTGTCCAGCGAATAGCTCCTGATATGCTCCGTTCATCGCCTCCAGTTCAGCGCTCGGACCTCTCAGAATTGCCGTCCCCTGGTTATCCTGGCTCAATGCATGCTCAATTCCAAAGATTGTCTTCGCCGCGCCTTGCATCTCGGCCAATTCGGTGCTGGTAAGGCCAGGCACGGAAACCTGTTCCTCAAGCTGTCTTTCATACTGTGCACGGTGTTCCTTTGTATCGAGCAATACGAGAACCTGCGTCGGACTGAGCGCAACAAAGAACGTTCCTGTAGTGAGTTTCAGGAGATCGGCGGCATCGGCAAAGGCCACCCGGTTCACATCAAATCGGATGCGCTTGCCGATGATCGACGAGTCTACGGTTGGGTCAATACCGTATGCGCCTAGGACTTGCTCGATCACGCCTCGTTCGTCGGTTGAGACGTTGAAGTCACAGAGCATCTTTTTTGGCCTCAACTCGATAAGCCTGCCCCATGCACGGTTTGCCTGGACGGGCGCAACGTCTGCTGAGGTCTCTGAGTTGTCGGAAGCCGTTTCTTCACTGGAGCAGTCAATCTGCTGTGCGGCTACGTCAATGACAGCAAAGAGCGTCAAAAGGATGAAAATGCTCATTCCTCGCGAGATCACAAACACCCGTCTAAACTGTTTGGTTCCATCATTCCACTTGCGCACTTGGAAACCTGAATGGTCCTCATTGGGGCGGGCCCCCGATGGGTTGCACCGGCAGTGCAGAAATCTTACGGATCTGCACCCCGTTCTCAGTTCCCGTGTCAATCGGACCCTCAGCGCCCACTACAGCAGGGGCGCGCAGGATATGGGGCACGATCATGAAGATCAATTCGTCGGATGCTACTTCGTGCTTCTGAGAAGAGAATAAATATTTCATCAGGGGAATCTCGCCGACTCCCGGCCATCCACTGACGGAGCGGGCATCCGACTCCTTGACCAACCCGGCCAGGATAGTGGCTTCTCCATCCTTCAGACGGATGACCTGGTCGGCCTTCTCCTGGCTGATGATAGGCTCGTCCACATCGTCGATTGTTTCCGTACCTGATTCAGATGACACCTCCACGCTTAGTTTCAGCGTCACATCCTGGTCGCTGTGGATCGATGGAGTCATCTCGACGTTTACGCCCACATCCAGATATTGGAACTGGGTTTCTGCCGACGCCGAGCTGGAGCCCGTAGCTACGGTATACGTCCCGGTTGCCACCGGAAGCCTCTCGCCGAGCTTCAGCGTCGCCTTTTGACCATCCACGGCACGTAGACGGGGATTCTGTAGTACCCGTGTATCCGAGTCAGTCAGTAGAAAATCGGCCGCAGCGTTGGCGATTGAGATGCTGTACGCCGAGGTGCGCCCGATCTGATTCAACGTTTGCGATGAGCCAGAACTCACTGTTAACGATGTCGGTGGTGAGAGGCCGATTTCCCGCAACTTGTCCCGGCTAACTTCCATTACGGTAATATCAACCAGTACTTCAGGCCTGGGTTGGTCTAAATCAGAAACGATCATTTGTGCCAGCTGCAGTTCATCCGGTGTGCCACGCACCATGATTGCATCCTGACTGGCAACGCCAAAGATTCTTGCACTTTGGATCACGTTCCTGATGGCCGTCTGTACGTCGTTTAAGTCATTTTGCTGGGTAATATTCTTAAGATAGTAGATCTGCACCGCTTGCTGGCTCAACGCCGTTCGTTTCGCGCGGCTGTCCTGCGCTATGAAAATTGTGTTGTGCGTGACAGGTTTCCAAAAAGTATTCGAAACTTCCGCGACAATCCGCAGTGCTTCGAGCAGCGTCACGTCTTTCAGGTCGACTTGAATGCGTTTCGAGTTGTAATCCGGGTCAAACAGCACACTGAGTCCCGCCGCCTTGCCGATAGCCTCATATACATTCCGGCTATCTTCCACCATGTGAAGCGAAATCTCCTTGCTCGGAAGTGTGTCGAGCGCCGGTGGAGGCGCCATCTTTTGCCCAGGGGCCTCGGACACCTGTTCAATTTGACCCTTTTGTTGAAGCTGCTTCTGCAACGTGAGCATATTGGACGCCGCGAGCTCATTGCCGGGATCGATATCGACGGCCTTCAGATAATCCGCAAGGGCCGCAGTTACGTTATCCGACTGAGCAAACTTTTCACCTTCCTTTACATACTCGGCCGTGGCAGCGGCCCGAAGTCGCTCGTAGGGGATTCGGTATTTGAGTTCCCCCGGCTTTAGATCGCAGGCTGCCTTGTAAGCGCGATAGGCGGCGATTACGTCACCCGTCTTTTCGGCACTCTGACCCCGCCAATAGTAGTCCTTTGCAGACTGGGCGTGTGCTTCCCTCACCGGCCAGGCAAACAAGTAAACTGCAAGCAATAGGCCGGTTGATAGTGCAGTCAGGTGCTTGGTATACGAAATGCGAAGCATCTTTGGTCTCTGCCCTCCGGCCCCGCCTTGAACTGAATCGCAGGAAGTGTTCACGAGTCCGAACGCCTGCTCGTTCTTTCATGCATCTCAGGACGAATCGTCGCCCACTTGATGTGCGGTAAATGGTCCGTGAAAGTATCTGAACCTCAAGACGGGAAGTGCGTTCGCCGCGCTCGTAAAGAAATGTAAAGACTCGTTCAGTGCGTCGTGAATGTGTTGACGAGCGGCCCGAGTATCATGGCGGAGTAACGACACCGAGCCCAAGGATAACGACAGAAAACATGAAGGGTTGCCGATTTGAAGTCAAATCTGATCTGCGCCGAGTTGAAGGGACGCTCAGGCAGGCAATCCCTTTATGGAAATGCATCGGGGTTCTCTGACGGGTGTGTATGTCGCAGAGATGGTCATCAGACGCAGGGCTCAATTCCCGTCTTTCATTGCCGTTGGCAGGGTAATCCTCACCTGCAATCCCGGGCGAAGATTCGTGGCGCTGATGGCGCCATGATGCAGTAACACAGCCCTGCGCGCGATCGAGAGGCCAAGTCCAGCTCCCCCCGCCGCGCTGTTGCGGGATGGGTCGACACGTACGAACGGATCGAAGATTTGGGTCAGCAATTCTTCTGGTACACCCGGCCCCGAATCGCTGATTGTAATGGTGATGCCGTTGGAATCGCGTGATACCTGTGCTGAAACCACGGACTCTTTCGGGGAATACCGGATCGCATTCCGCAGCACGTTTTCCACCGCACGGCGGATTAATTCGGAGTTCCCCGTGATCTCCAAGCCGTCGTCGATCTGACCTGTGATCGCAACATTGCGAGCTTCCGCTTCAAAGACGCAGTCTGTCATGACTTCTCGTATCAGCGACGTCAACGAAAGCCGCTGCGTTTCCCGTGATGAAGGGTCCCCTTCCACGCGAGTGACCTCGATAAGGTTGTCAATCAGCCGCGAAAGTCGAAGGATCTCCCGGCGCATGCGATCGAGAGCCTCATCCGGCTTGGCAGCGCCTTTCATCAATTCAGCGGCGAAACTCAGTCGCGCGAGTGGTGACCGGAGCTCATGGGAAACATCCTGCAACAGTCGTCGTTCTGCGGTGAGGAGGGTTTCGATGTGGTCAGCCATTCCATCAAAGGAACGTCCCAGATCGCCAATTTCATCTCTTCGCCGCCCTCGGACCCTCGCCGTGAGATCTCCTTTGCCAAAGCGCTCGACGATCGTAGCCACGTGATGCACCGGAGATACGATTCGAACCGACAATAGCCACGCCAAAAAGACAATCGCAACCGTCAATAAAGCAAAATAAGGAATAAAGAGCGTCGGGGCCAGAGGGGGCGGAGGAGCAATAGTAACCAGATAGTACTTGTGATCCGCCGAGGCCCGCACAATGAGAAACCGACCATTCACCACGGAAGGATTTTCACGGGATGTTGATCCTCTCGCAATTATCTCGCGACGATCAATCCCCGAGACCAAATCCCGTCCACCGGGGTCCAGGAGATAGTGGGTTCCGGGCAGTGCCGAATCCATCTCAGCAAGACATTGCCTCAGCACTGTGATGCCACCAGTTTCGAATGCACTGCGCGCCTGATCCAGTTCCAGCCGCATAAGGCCTTCAAACACATCCCCGGACATGCGACGCCCGATATAATCCGATATTCTCCATGTGGCAAAAGAAGCTCCAACAAAAATGATCGTGAAGATGAGTAGGATCTGGAAACGTAGAGACTTCATTCTTCGTGGGGTCCTTCCCGGAGCACATAGCCAACACCGCGAATGGTAATGATCTGGGCCACTCCCTTGCTTTCCAGCTTCTTGCGCAGGTGACTCATATGCACATCGACGGTTCGCTCAAATGGGTTCGCGTCGCGCAGATAGAGAACGGTCGAGATCTCGTCGCGCGAGACCGCTCGGCCGTGGGCCCGAACCAGTAGTTCAAGAATCTGAAATTCGGTGCCGGTCACATCGAGCGGCTCGCCGCCGTACTGGGCGCTTTGCGCTGCCACATTCAATTCGAGGAATCCGGCACTATACGACTCGGACTGGGTGAGCGCACCCCCTCGCCATCGGCGCATGACTGCGCGAACGCGGGCAAGCAGTTCCTCGGGCAGGAAAGGTTTCGGCAGATAGTCGTCCGACCCACTGTCTAGGCCCATTACTCGATCTTTCCCTTGAGTACGGGCGGTCAGCATAATCACTGGGATCGAGCTGCGCCGGCGAAGCTGCCGCAAAACGTCTAGCCCATCGAGGAATGGCAGCATGCCGTCAAGAATAATTAAATCGTACTTTCCGCTAAGGGCTCGATGCAGGCCATTGCGTCCATCGTGGGCGAATTCTACTTCATAACCGACCCGGGCAAAATACTCCTTCATCAGGCGGCACAACTCGATGTCGTCATCTACGATCAGGACTCTCAAGTTGTCTCCGGCTTCCGCCGTATTCAGGTAAGAGGGTGTCTCGGTCATGCCAGGCCCAGGTATCGCGTATTTGACCCAGATATGACTGCGTTAGCCGAGACCTGCAAGTATGATTCCGGCTCGGTCTCAACTCCTGCAATTTGGAAGATGTGCGCTGTCATTTTCAGAACCCTCGCGTGATCAATAATTCACGCTGGATGGGACGGTCAGCGGTAACCACAGTCAAAAACTGACCGTCGCTAGGAGCTCGATACTCCGATTCGCTGCCGCGGAAGAAAAGAATCCTCCCGAGAGAGCGGTCGACTTGCCAAACAACGGTGATTCCAGCACTCCAATGGGCAGTCCTAGACTCACGTTGTTGAATACATTCCTGCCCATCGCCGCAAAAGTGAGGGTGTAGCGCCGCGGTAGCTCTTGGTCAAGACGTGGCGGACCATTGCTCCCACTGAGTCCCCCAGGGCCCAGTCCTCCGCCCGGACCACCGCCCGGGGGAGGGCCTCCACCGGGTGGCGGGCCACCGCCCGGTCCGCCAAACGAACTTTGCACACGGCTTCCCACTCGCGGCCCGATTCCGAAGGACTTGCTGATGCGCGTGTTCACGCTGACCTGCTTCGGGCCATTGCCATCATTATATGGAATACGCTGCTGGTTCCATGCTGGGTCGAGATCGAACGTGCCATAGCTGGTCGTTATCGTATCCATGCTCGTCGATGTGGCGAATGCCGGGCGATCGTTGAACTGATTGTTGCCGCTTAAGTCCTGGCCAACAGTGATATTGAAAGGCTCTCCGGAATCCGCAACCAGAAACGGACTCGCTGAGATTCCATAGGGGAGCTGCACGTTGCCCCCCATCAGGAAACGGTTCCGAACATCGAAGTTCGAACGGCCATAGTCTTCTCCCGGATTGAACTGGTTGGAAGGAAAATAAGTGGCTCCTGAAGTATCGCCCTTGGCGAAATTTAGCGTGTGGAAGCCAAACAGGGTGGCGCGGCGCGCATGGACGCTGTAATTTACGATGAGTTGATTCTGGTTGTAAACGCCTCCCGACTGAAATTGATAGATGTTCTCGTTGATTCCGTTGGGACGGGTTCCCGTGCCTGTAGCCGCGTTATATGTGCTGGGAAGATAGGCGTTGATGTTGTCGCTCAGGTATTGGTGCACGCCACGAGAGTTGACGTACGTCGCCGATACTGTCGCCGCCTTGCCGAACTGATGCTCGATCCCAACTGCTGCCTGCATGTTGACAGCTGTTTTCATGCGCGGCGAAATCTCATAAATCGAGGGAGTACTAACACTGCTGGTTGCAAGTTGGGAAGGTGGCGGCGCGTTCTCGTAGAAAGTGGGATTGTTGATAACGTACTGTACCTGATTCAGTCCGTTCTGCCGAATTGCGTGGAGCACATAAGTCGAGCTGAAACGGTCGTAGAACCATCCATAGCCGCCACGAATGACAGTCTTCGGCTGCCCATGGCTGGGGCCGGCCGGGGCCCACGCAAAGGAAAGGCGCGGCCCCCAGTCGGCATGATCTCTAATCCGATTTTGCCCTTCGTATCGCAATCCATAGCTGAAGGTCAGGTTCGATCGCACTCGATAGTCGCCCTGGAAAAACAGGCCCGCATCGAAGAGATTCACGACCGCGCCGGCCTTCCC
This sequence comes from uncultured Occallatibacter sp., assembly GCA_964552975.1. Lineage (GTDB taxonomy): Bacteria > Acidobacteriota > Terriglobia > Terriglobales > Acidobacteriaceae > Telmatobacter. Next base: position 15,248 of record CAZKJB010000036.1, read on the forward strand.
GCCGGTAACAGTGTATTCCGATGGCGTATGCGCGGCATACGCGCTGAGCGAAGAGTAGATGTAGTTGCCGTTGAATCCAGAGGTCGATGAGTTCGAGTCTCGCGTAAGCCGCAACCGGGCGCCAAAATTCAGCGCCAGGCGCCCCACGCTGCCTGTAGTGTAATTCTGGAGTTCATAGTGATCCTGGTTATCGCGCACAATGCCGTCATTATTCCCGCCTGCGGTGAAAGCTCCCTGGACCGTAATGGTCGGTGTAGTTCCCTGCGCACTTTGATTGTCGCGATCCCGCATATATCGAAACCGTGTTTCATTTACCCAGGCGGGGCCCAGGATTTGTGTGTCGCCAATCTGGATGGTGTTCTCGTAATTCAGTACGTTGTAGGCTTGGCTTTCCAGCGCCGATTGAGAGACGCCACTGTTGGTCTCTTTCTGACGGTCCAGCGTGTAGCGCACAGTGAGCGTGTTGTTCGCCCCTAGTTGGAAATCGAAGCGCGGGCTGACGTCAAGACGGGATTGCGGATTGGCGACCGCCTCGGTGAAGTTGTAGGCGTTGCCGCTTGAATCGAGAAGCTCTGCGTTCACGATGGAATTGGAATTATTGTCCCGACGGAAGGCATTGACGAACCACGATCTGGTTTTACCGAGCGCTCCACTCGCGTTGCCATTGAAAAAGGTCGAGTAGTACGGAGGCTCGTTTGTCACAAAAGGATTCAGCGAGTTGAACGCTGAATCATTGCCATTGACCATCGCCATTCCGTGAAACCGGTCGGTTCCAGGTTTGGTCAGTATCTCAATCCGGCCGTAGCCGAGTTTGTCGTACTGCGCTGAGAAAGGATTTTGGTTGATACGAATCTCGCGTATGGAGGATTTAGGCGGCAGTTGGCCACCGGCGAAGCCATCGATGTAAATCTGGCCGCCGTTTGGCCCCGCGGAAGGCCCCGCGAGCGCATTCAATTCGTTCTGTAACTCGTCCGGATCATCCGATAACGCGTCGAGGTCCTTGCCCTTGATCACAATAGAGTTCGCATTATTATCAGGAGACGTGCTTACGTCCCGTGACTCCGCATTCACCTGGACGGCTTGTTTCTCAACAGGCAATTGCAGTGCGACATTCTCGACGGTGGGTTTTGCTGGGTATACGAGCACATTCTGCTGGCTGAAGGGAGCAAAGCCCTCCGCGGTGACATCAATGACATACCCGCCGGGAGCAAGATTCTCGAATCCGAACTCGCCATCATGGCCACTTGTTACCGATCGGGAGAGACCACTATGATTGGAAATCTCAACCTTAGCCGATGGCACGCGTGCGCCGGATGGATCGGTCACGATACCGTGAATGCTTCCGGATGACGATTGAGGATATGTCACGGCGGTGCAGGCGATTACTGCGAGAAAGAGCAGCATGACTCTTACTTCAACCTGGAAAGCTTCACAGAGAAGTCTGCTAGGCAGCGTTGTTCGGCTCGTTGGATAACTTTCCGGTACATGTTCTGTCACCAGTCCCATTATGTGTGCCTTCGCATGTCGAAATTGTCTCTACTTAAAGTAGACGAAACCAGATGGGACATGAATTTAAGATTTGTAAAGGTGGGTTCTTCAGGATGCCCCATTCATCTTGAATCGTCTGGACGTACGATGGAAAGGGACGCTCAATGTCGAGCTGCTTCTGTCACATCTTGCGCCCATGTACATTCATGAGACGCGTGCGATTGTAATTCGACACCCCGGATGATGCCATCACCGATAGCCTGCGGACATGTAAGAGCATGTCAGGCGTTGAAAGAGAGTGCCGCAGCCAGAAAATCTCGTCCGCGTTCATACGTAAACTCCCGCAGCTTTAAAACGCGGATTTAGGAGCCGTCCCTCGCCAAAATCAAATCCGCGCGACCTGGATCGTTTCTTAACCGTTAAGAAAGTCGGGGGAATGATCCATCGCTTTTGGCTTGTCGAGCGGTTATTCGGCCAGATTTCACTGTGCTTTGTTTGGTATAAGCCATTCATGGCCCGATTGTTGAGGCTTTTCCTTATTCTGCTCGCGCGGTCTCTTCGCACTCGCCATCATCTTCTCTTGGAAAACCTGGCTTTGCGGCAGCAGCTGTCGGTTTTGGCGCGACGTCACCCGCGTCCACGTTTCTCCAATGCCGACCGATTCCTCTGGGTCATGTTGCGGCGCTTCTGGCCGCGATGGCAAAGCGCCTTGATTCTCGTCCGACCTGACACCGTTGTGCAATGGCATAACGCCGGCTTCAAGTTTTACTGGACCTGGCTATCCCGGCATCGCAAGCGTGCAGGTAGAAAATGCGTGAACAGGGAACTGCGAGAGCTCATCTTCCGCATTGTCGCCGAAAATCGCACCTGGGGCGCGCCGCGCATTCATGGCGAGCTGCAAATGCTCGGTTTCGATATCTCTGAGCGGACGGGATTGCGCTGGATGCGAAGAGTGCCCAGAGATCCTGAGTCGGCAAAGCGATGGTCGACGTTTCTGAACAACCATCGTGAAGCAATAGCCGCGATGGATTTCTTCACCGCGCCGACGCTTTCCTTCGGCGCATTGTACGGCTTCTTCGTCATCGCCCATGATCGGCGGCGCATTCTGCACTTCAATGTGACCAGATACCCGACCAGTGCATGGGTGACGCAGCAATTGCGCGAGGCATTCCCTTTTGATTCCGCGCTCGCCTAGCTGATCTTTGATCGTGGGGCGTATTTCAATGAAGAGGTATTTGCGGCGATCAAGAGCTTCGGGATTGAGCCCAAGCGAACTAGCTTCCGAAGCCCCTGGCAGAACGGTGTTGCCGAGCGTTGGGTCGGAAACTGCCGCCGCGATCTGCTCGACCATGTGATCGTTCTCAACGGACGGCATCTGAGACGTCTCATGAATGAGTACGTTTGCTACTACCACGACGACAGAACCCACCTCGCGCTAGCAAAGGGAACGCCCGCAGGCCGCGAAGCAGTGAAGACGCCTGCCGAAGGTCACGGGATTGTATCGATCCCAAGGCTCGGCGGACTCCATCATCGCTACGGCCTCGCTGCTTGAACTTTCGTTCAGTTCTCTTCCAAATTCATCGAAGGCATTGAGTGGAAGAGTGTCTGCCGCCATAGTGTAATGCGCTCGATCGGATCTTCCCGATGCGCAACCATCTCCCAGCCATGCTCAATTCCTCTTCCCGTCAGTTTATCCATGAGATCCACCATTGTCTTAGCTGTTAAGCGAAAGTCATTTCGTTTCCTGATTGCGTTTTGGCGAAGCACAGGTCGGAAACTCCCGTCTGGTACTGACGCGGCTTCCTCTTAACAGTTAAGACAGTGCGGAGAGGCGCAGGTTAGTCCTCTAAAGGGCTCGTAGCTATCTTCAAGAAAGCACAGTGATTCCATCCGGGTGGGATTTTGGCGAAGGACAATCATGAATATGCACTCGAAAGGACCGCCACATCGCCGCCGATGTTATTTTTGCGGACCACAAGAGCACGAAAGTTTTAACCGATAGGA
>CAZKJB010000037.1:0-18605 GCA_964552975.1 uncultured Occallatibacter sp.
TTTGCATCGGTTACATTTGCCTTACAGCTGGAGCTTTGTTATCGGCGATTGGATTTTGGCACGGGACTGAGGTCCTTTTCGGAAACAATGTGGTGTTCGGCTTTACAACTCTCGCAGTCGGCTTTTCGGGTCTACTAATTCTCCTCATACAAAGCAATTCATCACCCCTCGTTCGCGCTTTTAGCCTTAGGCCGTTGCAGTACATCGGGCGAATCAGTTATGGAATCTACCTGCTTCACGATGGAGTCATCGCGACTCTTCTGCACATGCGGAAATCCCCGTTCATTCAACACGTACTGAGCAGCTGGCAAATTGCAATTCCATTTCGAATCTGTCTTGCAATTGCAGTAGCATCGGTTTCTTACCATTTCTTTGAAGGGCCAATCTTGCGAGTGAAAGACCGGTTACGATAGGAAACATTCATACGTTTAGGAGGTCGCCTGGACCGCGTAGTATCTGAAATCCGCGTTGAAGCTGGAGAGCATGAGATAGCGCGAAGCCGCGGAATCAAAGACGGTGAAACACCACTTCATAATAAGTGCCGATTCCAGCTCGGGTGACAAATGCTGACTTTTGAGATATTGCGAACCCCTGTTCGCTCATGAAGTCTGCAAGTTCCTAGTCGCCACCGTCGGAAAGGAACCTTGCAGCCGCCATTATGCGCGCGGCATAAACACCGCGCTCGGGGAATGCCAATACGTTGGCAATCTCCGGAAGCTGATCGGCGCTCTTGAGTGCCTGCATGATCGTTGCGCCGGAGTCTAGCGGAGTGAAATAGGTCCGATACTCGCGCAGCATGGCCAGCAACTCGTTGGCTCCAGAACGCTGCGCCGCCAAGGCCTTTCGATTGATCTCGACCATAAGAAGTGGCGGAGAGGCGCTTTGTAACAGCCTGCTGCCTCCCGCCAGTATTTTTGCTTCCGCGCCTTCCACATCGCACTTGACGAAAGCAGGCGTGCGGCCGAGCAGTTGGGACTGGTCCAGGAAATCGTCGAGCGTTAGCACCTCCACTTTGGCAGCTATTTTGCTACCTGGAAATCCATCCCAATCGACCAGGGACTGGTAAGCGTCCGCGCCTGAAGTCGACACAATAAGACTCTGGAACCCGGGTCTGTCGGCAAGGGCTATGGCACTGGCCTCAACGTTCCTTAGACCGAGCAGCTCTATTGTTTGTTGGAGTTTGGCAAACGTTGCCGGGCCCGGCTCCAGTGCGAGTACTCTCCCTTCCGGGCCGACGCAGCTTGAGCATAATGCAGTAAACCAGCCGATATTCGCTCCGACATCGACGGCGACGTCTCCTGGCTTAAGTACGCATTCGATAGCTTGGCTCTCCAAAGGATCACAGCAACTCCGGTCCGATATATAGCCGGATAGTGCGTCTCCAGGATGTGCGACGAAGCGGCGGCCGCCGCGAACCCGGTAGACGGCAGCATGGCCAGAACCATAATCGGTAAATGTGCGCAGCTTCCACCGTCGCCACCGAATGAGCACATTCTGGCGGCCCCAGTGGGTCATTGTCGCGTTCCAGATGAGTTCAGAGATCCGAAGCACGGAGCAGTTCCCTCCCCGAGTCGACAGCTGCATTGATCCCAGAAAGGCACCTTAGCAGGGCGATCCTGTGTTTCTCAGAGGTAGCTGAAATGACCCCAAGAAGCTCTTCCAGGCAGACTGTCACCTGAACAGGCCCCTAGCCAGAAAGAGAAGCTGCCCGCGCATTGAGATCCTTGACATGGAATTGAAGAAGTACGAACCAGACGGAACACAAAAGGGGGTCGGAAATTGTCGGGCAAGGAATTCTCTTGGATTGTTCGAGACGAGCTGCTCCCAATTCGACGGCTGCGATTCGCCCCATAACACAATTTGCGGGTACGGGATCCTATTCAGAAGCGACCGCCTAACGACACACGCCGCCGTACCGAAATACTTGTTGGGATGGAACAGAACACCAGAACTTGAATGGGGCTCTCCTGGGCGCCACTCCGTACCGTAGGTTTTCGGGTCCATGCTCAGTAAATTGCACCCGAGAACGGTGGGATCTTGACCCATCGTTACGATCGCCTCCTGGATCACTTCGTAACATTCCTCCACTGGTGCGACGATGCGCACATCGTCATCCAGGTGCAAGATATAGGGCGAATGCGCCAGTTCGAGACTCGCTACAATTCCAAAGTTACTATGTGGTGGGTGATTGATCGTTTGATATTGGACGTGATCAAACTTATCGATCAACTTAGAGGAGAGAAGGAGCCTTAGCCCATTGATCTTGGGGCTGTGATCATCTAAGAAAATTCTTTGTTTGAAAGGCAGGTCAAGTAGATCCGTCCAGCTATCGATCGCTGCCTTTACCATTGCTGCCCGTACGCCGCGCCGTTCTCGCAAGAAACAACAAGTTGAGAAGCTGATTTCTTCCGCAAACGGCGCAAATTTCGCGGTGTGCATCGCATATCCTCTGCCAAAGCCGTGAATACCTACCAGTGGGCGCAGTTTTTGTTGAGTGGAGCAATCCTGCTCCTTTTCCGCGGCCTCAATGCTGGTTTGCCGATTGACATCCGGCCCCTATGCAAGAAAGAAATCCTTTTTCTTGAATGGTCCAAATCTCTAGGTCGAAAGGAAACTTCAGCGACCAGGGCTGCTAAAGCGCACTGGGTGGGGCAATACACGTCGGATTGGTACCGGCTGCGCGATCAGGCGAGTTTGCCTTAACGCAGCCAGAGAGAAGGCCAATCCAATCACCATAAATCCCTGCACCGTCGGTTGCTCCAGAACACCCAAAAGCAGCGTGGGCACGAGCAAAGGAACCAACAGCAAAGCCAGAGGTTCTTGATCGCGCGCTCGTTTGATCGCGGAAGCAGCGATCACGATTACGAAACAAATGCGAAAGATCCCGAATGCGAGACCGGGAACTGGGCCAAATTCATTCAATTCCCGGGCAAACTCATCTTCGCCTGCCACGAAACTTGCTCTGCCAGTCGCAAGTCTCGAAACCGCAGCGGCGCCCCGTCCCATTCCTATTCCAAAAACGTGTCCGCCAAAGTCAGTTCGCAAAATCATCTCGGCGATGTTGCCGTAGGTGCGCGTTTGCACCGCATGCCCAACACCGCCTTCAAGCTCAGAGGCTTCCGCAAATCGTTGGTTCAAGCTATTTGAGGCCTCAGAGAAAACAGGCAGAAGCGAGACCAAGGCAGAAACTGCCAGGAGCGGAACGATGACTCTGAGAGTCTTGACGAACTGCGATACCCCGCACAATGAGGCAATTGCCGCGCACACTACAACTCCCGCCAATTCGAAAACCAGCGTACGGGACCCAATCACCGGGACTGATAAAATCAGCGCGAATGTCGCCGCCCATAACAGCCATTTCTTCGCAAATTTCTCGTCCGCCAGTCCGTAGAAAATGAAGGCTGCAGCCAGCGGACCGTAATTCGTCGGGCCCGTAACAAAGCTGAACGTGCCCGAAGCTCTGGAGCGTGTGCCGACATAGGCAATTTGTTCGGCGCCCGCGTATGCGCCTGAGTTCAGAAACGAACCAGGCGGAGCCAGGTATTGGGCGACCTCGAGAGCTGTCAGCGGAAGCAGCAGCCAGAGAGCGCAAACCCCAAAACGGCGCAGCTCCGAAGCATCGAGATTCTCTCCCATGATGAAGGCAACAGGAAACGGGAGGAGATAGGAACGCAATCCATAAAGTGCGGATGCCAGAGGATTATCACCTGCGACCGTCTGTATCACACACAGTCCTAACATGCCCACAGCGAGAATTCCAGCAACAGTCGACCATTTCTTCGGCCATTTGTTCGTGCGATATGCCTCCCAGACAATGAGCAGCGCAACCGGATCCCGAACAAGAAGCAGCGGCGCCGAGAGTTGCGGCAAAATCCACTTTCGCAACGCGCCTTCGAAAATCAACAGCAGGAAATATGCCCAGAACAGCATCTTCAAAAATGACATCCTTCTTTGAGAATTGCTCTGGGTTTGTCTCTGCATCATTTCCATGAAGCTGTCCTCACTGCGTCAGCCCAGTTGTCCCGATAACTCTTCCAGGTTCTTGCTGCCGCGGTTGCACATGCGTTGCGCGACATCGCAGCCAGTAGTTCCCGGTCTTGATTGAGAGTGTTCAGGCGGTCGGCAATCGCTTCGGCGGAGAAGAGTGTAACTACGAAACCCTCGCGACCATTGCAAATCAGATCGCCGGCACCCACGTTTGAAGTAACAATCACAGGCAAGCCGCAGCTCAACGCTTCGCTAACCACGAGACCAAAAGCTTCACAGAGCGAAGGTAGCACGAGGACATCTGACTCCATCATCACGTCGAGTACTTGATCGTACGTGAGCGTTTCGAACCAACGCCAGCGGCTGCAAGCCTCATCGACTCGGGAGTTGGCCTGGAAGCGTCGCCCTATGAGGGTGAGTTCAACCCGTGCACCCAGCGAATCGATTGCATCCAGCAAATAGCTAATGCCTTTTCGTTGGATTAACGCACCGACGAATAGAACCCTCAAGGGTCGGCCCGCGTCGCCAGAATCAGATGTGCGGGGCCGCACGGCCGGCGCCCCGTAACTGACCACTCGGATCTTCTCCTCTGGTATCACACCAGAAAGCGTTTGGCGCACATGTTGGCTCGGCACAAAAACGAAATCCGCAAGACGGAGTTCTTCGTCCTTCCACTGCATATGGCCAGTTGAATCTTTCAGCTTGGGCAGAAGCCCGGCAAATTCCGGATTGCGTTCCGCCTCCTCCGAAAGTAGTCGGTGCTCCCAGTACCAAAAACTGCTCGGCAACTCGTACAGAGTAGCGACACCCAATCGCTTGGCCTCGCGAAACGTCCGCAGCGCGCCTCCTTCATATGCGTACACGGCGTTGAGATCGATTGCCTTCACTCGTTTCGCCACCTGGCCATCGAAGTGCCGGTACATGCCGATGATCGAAAATGGCCGCTCTCCGGAACAGAGAAGTTTGTCGAGCGACAACGGCCCGGCGCTTAATCGGACCACTTCCCTCCACGGAACGCACCTCACGCGCTCTTGCGGCGCCTCCGGAAATGCGCGCCTCGCCAACTGCGCCCGTACTCCAGATGGAAAAAGCCGATTCCATCGCGAATTCCGATCCCAGGCGATCGTCGTCCAGAATTCCGCCAGCATCTCACTCTCCGCAAGGCTGCGAAGGGAGTTGCGGACATTCTGGTTCCCCGTCGGATGCGAGATCAGGACAGCGGGCTCACTTCCCTTTCCATTTTCACTCGAGCCAATGGCCATCTTCACTCTCGCGTTCGTTCGAGAGGCAAACGTGCTGCCTGGAGCTCTTTCGCGCCGGCGGTCCGACTCATTTCCTCACTGGCTTTCGGTCCAGACTGCTCCATCCAGCGCGCGTACGTCGCCGCATGGACATGCAGCCGGTGCCCTTGATACCAACTCCAGGCGGCGTTGGAGCAATGCTGAAGGTCGCCGGCGACTACAGTCTTTGCGGTCCTCGGGCTCAAGACATGCAAGCCATCTTCCAGTCCGTCCACTGCACCCGGAAATGACTTTGTAATCACAGGAATCGTACCGTGTCCGCAGTAGCCCGCGAATACTGAAGACCTCGCCAGATAGGGCGAATTATAAGTAACAAAACCGAACATCGTTCGCGCGAGTTGGCTGGCCAGTTCATCTAATTCCAATGTTCCTCTGCGCCTCACAGGAACCCCATTCAGTGTTGCGGGAGCGTCGAATTCCGGCCCGATATCCAGGATTTCCTTGACGCCAAGCGAATCTAACAAGCCCGCCAGCGACGAAAGCTCCTTATAAGCCCTTCGCCTCGTTGCTGCAAGGCCGAACACCGCAATCGCCGGCGCTCTCTCGGCGATTGGAGTCGATGCCAGAGATTCGCCGGAACTGGAGAACACAGATAGCAGCTCAATCGGAGCCGAAGTTTGTCTCGTAGTCTCCCGTTCCAGCCAGTCCCCAAAGTACCCGATGCTGGTCACGAGCAGATCGCATCCTTCGGCAATCCTGCAAACTTCCCTCTTTTGTCGGCGCGAATGCCAGAAACCCGACTTCCAGGGCATTCCGCCTGCGATCAGTTCGTGAAAATAAACTGCCGTGTGAAATCGACCGCTCGCTCTCACGTTTCGAAGCGCTTTGGCAAGCTGCGTTGGTGCACCATCTGCCGCATAACCATATCCACTTAGGTGAACAAGGATAGCGGCCGCCCGGCCGCTGCTCAAGGTCACACAATTTTCAAGCAGTTCGGAAGGCGCGCAGTGAACAACGGGAAAGCTCAGGTTACACTTCTCATCTGAATTTAAGACGACAAATGCTCCATCAATCCCGAATGACGTTTTGAGTTCACGCGCCAGACTAATCGCATGATCGCTGACGCCACACCGCATTGGCTTGAGCTGGGGAACGACGTGAATCAGCACTCGATTTGCAGGGAGCATGTCTATCTTTGCAATCCGCCGAAAGATCGATGGCCCGCTAAGCCGAATGACCTTCGCTTAGATTCTTCATTTCCGCCTCAAGCATGGCGCTTATCACGTCTTTCATTCCGTACTTAGCTCTCCACCCTAGGCGAGTTGCAGCTCTCGACGGATCAACCTTGTTTCGCAATATGTCCGCCGGACGCAAAAGATGCTGCTCCTGGATGACATAAGCGCGCCAATCTTTACCGATGAGATCGAATGCCGTCTTCACAAATTCCGTCAGCGCATGGCTATGGCCGGTTGCGATGATACAGTCGTCCGGCGAAGATTGCTCCAGCATCATGCTGATCGCTTCGACATACTCCGGAGCCCAACCCCAATCTCTTTCGATTTCGAGATTCCCGAGTGAAAGCTTGATATCCCTGCCTATGGCCAGCGCTGCAACTGCCCGGATAATCTTGCGCGTCACGAAACGTGCGGGACGCAGGGGCGAGTCGTGATTCGACAAAATCCCGGTGCAGGCAAACATTCCGTACGCCTCACGGTAATTCGCAACCGTCCAGTACGCCGATGCTTTGGCGACAGCATAAGGGCTGCGAGGATTAAATCGAGTGCTCTCGTCCGCAACCCCATTCCCGGTGTCGCCAAAGCATTCGGTCGAACCGGCATTGTAAAGGCGAATGTCCAGATCCGAAAGGCGGATCGCTTCAAGGAGGGTCAGTGCACCGAGCGCGATGCTTTCAATGGTTTCAACTGGCTGTTCGAATGAAAGCCCAACCGAGCTTTGGCCGGCCAGGCTGAACACTTCGTCGGGGCGGATTCGCTTGAGTAAGCCGATCGCATTGCCAACGTCGCGAAGATTCAGTGAGACGAGCCGAAGGGAATCGTAGATCCCAAGTTGCCGTGCATTGTTAAAGGTAGTTTGTTCTACGTCGCGCGAACTGCCCCAAACCTCATAACCTCGCTCGAGCAGCAGCTTCGCGAGATAGGTGCCATCCTGGCCTGAGATGCCGCAAATAAGTGCCCGTTTGCTCATTCAATCCTTCGTGGCCTTAGCAGGCATCGCGTCTCGCCATCGCTTGCCCCAGTGAGCAGTCGCCGCTTCGCCGACAGTCCATGAAATGAAACCCCACACGCGTATCGTAAGTTCGTTAACTAACAATCCACAGTCTCGATCTTTGTGAATTGTATTTTGAATCTTCGGCAGCAGTCCTTAGGTTCACATCGGGCGGGAGCGAAGCGAATCGCTGCAGCCGCCCACTTAGGCAGTTACTGGACTGACGTCCGGTAGACTGCGATGGAGGTCCCAATGCTTAACGCGGCACTGATGGCCTGTTCGGCCGCAAGCTTACCCGTACTCGTTGGAACGAACAGGATATCGCCATCTTTTAGTGCCACGTCTGGGGCCCTATTCTTATAAATCAAATTCACCGGAACCGTGATCGCTTCTTTCCTCCCGTCTTCCAGGGTCCGAACGAGCTGCACGCTCTTTAGCGCGGCAGCACGCCCGCCGCCGCCCGCAAGAGCCATCGCTTCCTCTACCGTTAGCGCCTTCCGCCCATCCAGGACGTAGGCTCCCGAGTGACCGACATCGCCCAGCACATAAACAATGCCGGCTCTGGGAATCATGACGGTGTCACCTGGAAAAATTTGCGTCTGTGGTATTACCGGGCGCAGAGTTGTCGGGTTGTAATAAACCGACACCGGATTCCCGGGATCGTTCCTGTGAGAAATCACCACGTCCGACGAAGCCGCCACCGTGATACCGCCAGCGGCAGTGATCACGTCATTCAGCATGCGAACACCCAAAGCAGGGTACACTCCGGGAGCTTTCACCTCGCCGCTTACAGTAATCCCTTGCGTCGCGTATTCGGCAATGAACACCGTGGCGTGAGACTCGGCTGGCTGCAGAATTTGCGCGTCGACGTAGCGCTTTTCGATCAGCACCGCTGCTGCTTCCGCGGTTTCTCCCTGCACATGCACGCGTCCCAGCAGAGGAATCGTGATGTCACCCTGCTGATCGACCCGGAAACGCCCTGACAGGTCGGCATTTTCGAACATTGTTACATCAAGCAGATCTCCGGGCCCGATCTTCAAAGGTGGCATGACGTCGGTCGCGGCTTCGCCGGATCGCTGAGCGCCGCCTGCCATCGGCTGCGCGAACAAGAGCAGCCCAATCATCGCGCACGCAATTGTCTTCACCATGTTAATCTTCCTTTTCATCTTCTTCATACCCGTAGGCACGATCCGAAGACGCTGCGCTTTGGCCATATCCATACCAGTAGTTCTTCGCGTATACGCCGTATCGATAAGTGTAGAAATTCTCCAGCCGCAAGTCGACATCGTTGACGACGACGCCCGCGACCGGCGCATTGACGCGCCAGAGAAGATCGCGCGCTCGAATCAGTGCGCGCTTACGAGTAACCCCCGCGCGAGCAACCAGCACCACCGCATCTGCGCGCACGGCCAATGCCTGAGTGTCTGAAACGGCAAGAAGCGGAGGAGTGTCAATCACAATTCGGTCGTACTGATGCGTCCATGCGCGCATCTGCCCCTCCATTCGATTCGACGAAAGCATCTCAGCCGGATTTGGTGGGCGCGGTCCCGTCGCCAGCACATGCAGTGTCGGCAATTCGGGAAACGGAACTGGCACTTCTTTTTGCAAATCGGGCTGCGTTAGAGCCGTCGACAACCCGAAACTCCGATCCGGAAGTCCAAACACTCTATGCAAGCTTCCTCGCCGAAGGTCAGCGTCCACAAGAAGAATCCGTTCACTTCGCTGGGCAAGTACGATCGCCAGGTTCATGGCGGTCGTCGTCTTCCCTTCCGATGGGAAGGCGCTGGTTACAACAATCACGCGCGGCGGATTGTCGATCGATGACAGCAACAAGGAACTGCGCATCCCGCGATAGGCCTCAGCGCAATTCGACTTTGGGTCCCTGAGGGTGATTAACTGGTGCGAAAATTGAGATCCCGCGTTGGCACTTTCTTCCGATCCGTTTTTACCTGGCTTTGCCGCGGGCTGCGGCACATGTGGAATAGCCGCTAGCGACGGAAGCATGGAGGCGCTCTCGACTTCTTCCGAAGTTCGCATTCTGTCGTCGATCGATTCAATCACAAAGGCGAGCACACATCCGAGCAAGAAACCGCCCACCACGCCGAACATCAGGCTCGTGCGCTTATTCGGCGCCACCGGAACATAGGGGACTTCAGCGCGATCGACGACCGTTATGTTGGCCGCGGATAGTCCGGCCGAAACACTGGCCTGTTTCAGTCTCATCTGCAAAGTATCGTAGAGATCGCGAATCAGCTCCGCTTGGTGACGGAGAATCGCGTATTGGGCAACATCTTCATTGAGGCGGTAGGTTTCGTCTTCCTGGGCCCCGAGCCGTTTGCGCAGTGCGCCTTCTAACCCCAGCGCACTTTCATATTCATCGTGCACCTGGCGCCGCGCCAGATCGACTTCGCTGTTGATTTGCCCTTGAACCTTCCCGATCTGAAGATCAAGCTGCTGCATTTGAGGATGATTTGGGCCGAACTTTGTGGCCATTTGGGTCCGCTGCAACTGCAAGTCGCTGAGTTGCGTGTGAAGCGCGGTCAGAGTTTGATTGTCGCCCATCAGAGCCACCATATCGGGGCTCAATGAATCAAAATCGCGCATCCGCGCTTCCTTCATGATCCGGTCCGCTTCCGCATCATCCAGATTCCCACTGATGTGTTCCAGGGTTTGAATGGTTAAATTCGAGTTCTCATCCGCCCCTACGATGTTGTGCGTTCTTTGATAATCCGCAAGCTGGCGTTGCGTATCCGACGCTTCTTGCTTCAGATCGTCCAATCGCTTCTGCAGCCATGAGGAGACATGCATGGTTCGCTCGTACTTTGTCCTTAGATCCTCATCGGAATATGTCTCCATCAGTTGATTAGCTATCTCGGTCGCGAGAACCGGATCGTTGCTGCGATAGTGAATTTCGAGGATTCGTGTATCGGGGAGAACAGTAATTGACAGTCCACCCCTGACGATCCCAATCAGTGCGCGGCGCTCTGCCGGTGTAACGTCACCGGAAGCCGTTGCAGCGCTCTGGCCTTTCTGCCCGCCCCCTCGCACAAGCCGCAGGAGATTGAGATTCTGGGCCGTTTCAAACATCACGGAGTCGCTCTGAATCACATGCACTTCAGTCTGCAATGAATCCGGATCTTCCCCTTCCGCAAAAGCGCTTGTCAGGTCGCCGCCCATGGGCTCGCTCGGTTTGATTTCGATGCGCGCGATACTTTCATACGTCGGCGGGGTTCGAAATGCATACCAGGCCGCTAAGGCAACGGAGAAAAGCGTCACCGTCAAAACGGTCAGGCGCTGCTTCGACAGCACGCGCCACAAATCCATGAGGGAGCGCCGATCGTTCAAGGAAAGAGCGTTGGCCCGGCTGTCAACTGGCTGGCCGTTTTGCGGCTCCGCCTGAGCTTCAAAAGACATTGAGACTCCTAGATCTGATTAATGCCAACACCAACTCGAGCTCGCGAGACAACTTCCGCTCGCACCTCGGGGCCGGCCGAATTTCCGGCCAATCTGCAGCCACCATTTGGAGAATCCGCAGACTCGATCTGCCGATAACGTGCGGGATTTCATGAACATGTCCCGGTCAGAGGATATCGCATCCGGGGACCTGAAAATGCGCCGGCTGGCTGTTCAATTGATCGATCAACACTGCGGTCGCGAAGGCTTAAGCGACGCTCTTCACCGCGGCGTTTCGAACGCGCTCGCCCGCCATAAGATCAGGTGACCGGCCGGTGCCGATCTCGCGTTGCGCTTAGCAGTGTCTCGCGAATCTGCTGAATCTCTTCCGAGCTGAATCGCGATTGCTCCACCGCCCTTACGTTCGCCTGAATGTGCTCGGCACGCATCATCGCCGGGACTACGATATGAATTCCCGTTCCTCGCAGTATCACGTTCAGAACGATATCGGCAAGCGTGGAATCGTCCAACCGGCATAGCTTCTCGCGCAACGCCACATCCAGTTCTTGCGTCCCGGACAAGGCATGCAATGTATCCCTGCACCTCTGCACCCGCGCCACTCCGCCGAATGGATGGTTCGCGATCAATATGGAATCCACACCGGCATTTTGCCGAAACTCAATGACTCCGGCAAGGCTAAAAACATTACACGGGAATTGCATCGCCCTGAGCGGCGCCACTTTCCGCTCGAGAGCAACAGCCACTACATCCGGCTCGGCAGAAAGGCCCGCGATACGTACTTTGCCCTCCTCGATAAGCCGGCCCATCGCATCCAAAAGGTCTTCCTGGGCAAGCACGGTTAACGGAGCGGCGTGAAGCAAGAGCACGTCCACATATTCCGTGCCGAGCTTGCGAAGGCTCGTTTCGATGCTCTCCTTCAGAACTGGAATCGTGAACTGATTCTGCTTAAACTGGGTGCCCGCGCCCTTTCGCAACATCGCGAGCGAAGAGGGCGCCACAGCCAAAACTTTGCGCGCCACAGCCTTGGCCGCCTGTTTCCAAGCCGGCTGACGTGCCGGAAGTATTCCGAACTTCGTAGCAATCACCGCCTGGTTACGGCGCCCGCGCAGGAACTCGCCAAGCAAAGCCTCGGATTCTCCGTAGCCATAGGCGCGCGCCGTATCGAAAAAGCGAATGCCTTCGTCCCACGCGGCGGCCAGTGCGCGCAACGACTCGGAGCGTCCTGACCTTCCTAACAGGGCCGCGCATCCGAATCCAATCGGAGCAGCCCGCAGGCCAGACGTTCCCAGGTCAAACTCTTCCATCTTTCCCTTCTTGCGCGTTACCGCTGGCGCGCACATTCGTGTATCGCTAATGCGTCAATGGAATGCGGCGCCAGAATTTCCTCTCGAGCGCTAAGCCGCGCAGTGGGCTTCCTTTGGATCCGCAGCCGTCAGCGCATGCAAATGATTCGCAAGTCGCGCGGCAAAAGCCACCGCAAGCAATGTGGAATTGGCTTGCCCCGAAGTGGGGAACGCGCTTGATGCGGCGACATAGAGGTTATCCAGCCCGTGAACCTTCAAGTCGCTATCGACCACGCTTGTCCTTTCGTCCTGGCCCATCCGCGTTGTTCCAACTTGGTGCAGCCCATCGCTCGCCTGTTCGCGCACCTTCCGGGGTAGATCCTTCTCGGCATAACGATATTCCAGTCGGCCAACTCCGTTGGCACGCAGAGCTTCGTCCAACACACGATGCGAATCGATCACGCTCTCGACATCCTGGTCGGTGTAACGAAAATCGATTTGCGCTCGGGCAACTCCAAACGCATCGGTTTCGCTGCTGAGCTTGATGCGGCTCTCGGGATTCGGAATCTGCTCGCCGTGATAGTGCAGTGCGTACCTGCCCCCGCGATTTCGCACCAGAAATCCCGGCTTCCTCGGCCTTTTTAGAAAACGGTCGCGGAGAATCCTGTAGATATCGATCGCGCCATTTGGTGCTCCCAAGACCGCATTTCTCAGATGCGCTCCTAGTGGATAGGGCTTCGGTCCAGTGTGCGCCAGGCGAATCGCTTCGGGCAGCAGTCGCTTTCCCGTCGGCGGAAACGCCAGCGCCAGAAATACAGACGAGAGCACAGCACTGCGGTGACTTGGATCGTAAAAAGGAGGATTGTCAGGCCAGAACGCCATGTTCAGCAATTTGTGCTCTAACTGCGCTTCGGCCGTAAGCATCAAGCGCCTGCGATAGTACGCTCCAGAGCCGTCTAGCTTGAAATCGAGATCCGAGGCCGACGCGCGATCATTGAAGACGATATCGGCAATCTTGCCCGAGATATGGCCCATGTAATAGCGGCCCAGCGGGCCATCGGCGCCGCCAAATTGCATCGGCCATTCCCGCTGCGCGCTCAATAGGAGCCGCGTCGTCTCCACTCCCCCCATTGCAAGTATGAAACGCCGCGCTTTCATCGTGGTCTTATCCTGCCCGGAAGCGACGTCGAGGCTCTCAACACGCTTTCCACCGGCCGCCAAATTCAGGCCGGTGACCGTGGTCCTGAGATTGACAGTTATCTTTTCTGAATTGGTCATTCGCGCGCGATGTTCGAGGATGATCTTGGGCTCGCGCGCCCAGCGCTCCACAAAATCGACCGTCAGCCCGTGAGTCATCTTCTTGCTCATAGGCATTTCATAAACATCGTTGCCGCAAAGCAGATACTCAGACGCTTTCGTGTACCACGGGCGAATTTCTTTCTCGCTAATCGGCCAATGTGCGTCAGATACAAAATCGCGATCGATCCAATCGACACTGTCGTATGCAACACATCTGCCGCCCCAGAACCACGATGTGCCACCCAACGCCCTGCACACTGCGACATCCATCGATGCGTGAGTCTCAGGGGTTTCGATCGTCGCTCTCGAGGCCTCAGCGGTCGAAGGTTCCCATTCCCTCGCTCCCGATTCCAGAACCAACACTTCCTGGCCGAGGCGCTCAAGCTCCAGGGCGACAGCAATTCCGCAGGGCCCCGTGCCCACTACGCACACATCCCATGAACGATTGCTCAAATTTCCGTCTTCGATCACTTCGTGCTCGTTTCACATTTGCCGCATCGCAATCCTTGCCTGGGCCGGTTTCGATCCCGAGCCGGCAAAGCTTTCATTGATGGCCGTCGCGGCTTCGATCATTGAATACCGCGCCAGAAAGCAACGCCGCGCGCGCTTTGCCATCTCATCGCGATCCGCGGGCAGCATCTCGAACCACCGCCGCAAGAGTCGAACCGTGCCCTCGACCGTATCGTCATCGGCCAGGCCCGCACCATCTTGAGTCACTTCCGGCCAGATGTTTACCTGATTGCTGACGAGAACCGGCCGCCCCACTGCGAGCGCCTCGACAACTGAGATCCCAAGATTCTCCTGGTGCGACGGCAGAATCAACGCATCGCAGGCTCGCAGCGCACCCCATTTCACGTCGCCGCCGATCAAACCTGGCCAATGCACTCTCTTGGCAATTCCGAGTTGTGCGGCCATCGCTTGCATTCTTGCCTGCATTCCCATTTGATCGGGACCTGCGATGACCAGGTCCACATCTTCAGGAGCCTCCCTAAGCTTGGCAAAGGCCTCAAGCAGCAGATCGCATCCCTTCTTCTCATGAATGCGCGCCAGAAACAGGAGATAGCGGCGGCCTTTGAGCTCAGGTAATTTGCTCAAAAACTTTTCGATCTGCCCCGCCGCTCCTATAGCCGGCTCCTCAGGCTCCATGATTCCGTAAGGAACAACAACGCTGTTCCAATTGCTGGGTTTGAAACTGGTTTTCGCCAGATCCCGCTCTGCTTCCGTGGTAAAGAACACTGCCCACGCGCCGCGAAGCACAGCATATTGCAGCGGCCAATAAAGCAGTTTCTTGATGTGCTTGAGCGGATATTTCCGGTTAAACCATGGATCGAGCGCGCCATGCGTAAAAATCCCGTATGGTTTTCTCTTTCGTCTTGCGGCGAAACGGAGGGCGACACCGGGGAAGGTCCAGATTCCGTTCATCACGATGGCATCGAACCGGCCGGCATTCATGTCGAGCCATCGCCAAAGGCGAGGTGAAAAGCCAAACCTGCCCAGGAATGACTGATCGAGGGCATGCAGCGGACATTCAATACCGTTGAGGAACTTCGCGCCCGGACTGTCGAGACTAAGCGCTTCGATGTCATAGCCCTTGGCGCTTGAAGCTTTGATCAATTGCCGAACTGCCTCCGGCGGTCCCCCGTCATCCGGGTTGAAACTCACAATCATGTGCAATATATGCATGAAGGACCGCGGATGCTTCGAACTTGCCAAGGCGCCTGACTTTCCGGTTGTGTCAGCTCATCCGTTTGGCCCCGGATTCAACCTTCTTCGGCAATTGTGTGGCGAAACGTGTAGCGAGACCATCAGGACAAGCGGTCCAGGCCTGGGACAAGCGATCCAGGCCTATTTGGATGCCGAGTACTCTGCGTAGGCCTTCAGCAATGCGTCGGGTTCCGTGTCATCGCTCGAGAAAAGCCGATGCAGTGAATGATGGCTGAGAATCACTGCGATCAGAGAGAGAACCAGAGCTTTCGCGCTTGCGCAGCGCAGATCGCCCTGTGTCACCCAGGGTTCCAGATAGCGGGCGATCACCTCAACCAACTGGCCCAGATGCCTGCGCAACAGTGGATCGATATCGTCGCCCAATTCGAGAGCACTGTATTGCACCAGGCGCAAAAGCTCCCGTCGTTGTGTCATGGTGGCCACTATCAACTCAAACGTGCGCGCCACCGCTGCCCTCGCATCGCTGGCCTCTGCTATTTGCGCCAAAAGATCACCGCTCAGTTTCACCTGCTGCAGTTCGGCATCCAGCACCGCGACATAAAGATCCCGCTTGCGCGGAAAATGTCTGTAAATTGTGACCTCATTCACTCCGGCGCCCGATGCGATATCGCGCGTACTGACGCCGTTGTAGCCGTAGTTGGCAAACATCCCCGCAGCGCTGGCAAGGATGCGCGCTTCGGCGTCGCCTTTTCCGGAATTTGAGGTTTTCGCCATGGATGACTTTCCTGCGTGTTGGCCGGCAGGCAGCAGCGATTGGTGAGCAGATCTTTCCAAGACTTTTCGAGCCTGACTGCTCTTCACTCAGAACGCAGCGAACAAGCATCGCCTGCCAAGGCGGTGTGAATCTCTCCTGGCTTTTCGTGCAGATTTTGCTGGATGGGAAAGTCGACTTGATTGAAATGGGCGGCGCTGCGCCCTTGATCTGAAAGCTACGAACGCAAGCCTGAATGGCTAAATTCTTCTTCGGGAATGCCGGTGCCTGTTAGAGTCTCCGAGGGCAACATCTCCAGATCTTCCAGGTCCACTTCTACTGAATAGCTCTGCATGATGTGCTCCAGTGTCAGAACTACGCGCAGGCTCTTCTTCGTCCTCACCACAATTCCCTCAAACCCGCTTAGGGCGCCTAACCGGATCCGCACTCGCTGCCCCGCTTTTATGAAAGCATGCGGTCGGGCATGGCGAAGTTGCACTCCAACCCGTAAGGCTTCAATGGTGGCTTCAGGCAACGGAGCAGGCTCGCCGCCTGTTCCGCCCACGACTGCAATCGCGCCCGGAACTGCCAGAACGCTTCCGCGTTCATCGCGACGAATTCTGACAAAAAGGTAGCCGGGAAACAGCGGAAGTTCCAGAGTCACCCTCGACCCATCACTCCACTTGCGCTCCGATTCGTAGAGGGGAAGGTAACACTCAATCTGTCTGTGATTCAGATGCTGCGCAACGCGCTTTTCATGGCGCGAAGTGGTATACAGGGCGAACCACTTTGCTGGCTGGGAACCATCGAAAAAATGTTCCGGCTCTGGGAGTCCTTCTGTCGCGGCGGATCCGAATCCGACCTGATGCAAAGCTTCGCCCTCCTCACTTGGGTGAGGCATTTTCCACAGCTAGCAAAATCAGGAGAAAAAACGCACAGCGCGATTGCCATGGACCTGAAAGCAAGAACAGCTGCCTGATTGGAGCTTCTCTTCAGGCAATGAAAGGAGGTGCTTTCATTTAACCTTGGCGTTTTCCCGCGGCATTACTCAAGGTAAACCAGTTCTTTCAATATACAACATCGCGCTCGGAGCCAATGAGCAAAACCGGTCCATTACAGCGACCGCATGCTTACTTTGAGTCGGTCAACTGGCAATCTTTGAGATGGTCAATCGGCAATTTTGTCATAGAAAAATTAGCCACCTCAGCGCCTCTCACT
Organism: uncultured Occallatibacter sp.; assembly: GCA_964552975.1. Taxonomy (GTDB): domain Bacteria; phylum Acidobacteriota; class Terriglobia; order Terriglobales; family Acidobacteriaceae; genus Telmatobacter. The sequence continues at coordinate 17,085 of CAZKJB010000037.1, forward strand.
TTGCGCTTTCTCGAACGATCCTCACGCTGCCCAGCAGCCCTGACTCCGCAGGTTCCCTCGGGCCAAAGAAGGGTGCACCCGCGCGAGCAGGCACAACACCCGCCTGCGACAGCACGCGTTTTTCCGGTGGCAGCAGACGGTCCCCAACAATCCGATTTGTCCACTCATTCGTGACTTTGATCGTCAGCCGGTTGATACCGGGTTGCAGAGCTTTGGATACGTCAACCAGGTACGGCGGCGCCCACACCATACCCACCGATTTTCCGTTCACCTCGACCTCCGCAATATCCCGCACCTTCCCAAGGTCGAGGTAAAGGTGCTGGCCGAGCTGAAACCATGTCGCAGGCGCGCGCAAATCCTTGGTGTAGGTTGCCGTGCCCGAGAAGTACTTCACTCCCGGATCGGAGTTCGCTGTCCATGAAACGAGCTCTGGCATCTGCACGGTTGCAGGCGCACCCAGGTTTGGCGGAAAATTCAGCGTCCACGGCCCCTGGATCGTAGCCAACGAATTCTCCTGTCCGGCGCTCCCCTCTTCCGCCGGAGCCGCTCGCCCATTGCCGACTACAACGAAGACCGACTCCCGTTCTGCAAGATTCAAATCAATCGTCGTGAATCCCGATTGCTCCACATAGGCAGCCGGTTCGAGGCCAGGTTGCCGGTTGCCGCTCCGATCCGGCAGAGGCGCCGTCGCGCCCGCGGAGTTCATCGTTGCCGTGGTCATTTCGCCAGTCATCGGCCGCCAAACCTGAACCTGTCTCCCGGTGCTGCGGAGGCGCACCTCCATGTGCTCGGGTGCATCGGCTTGGTTCACCACGAAATAGATATCCGAATCCGCCGTGCGCCGATGGATCCACGCAGGCGGGCTTGACAAACTTCCGCTGGAAGCAAAATCCGGCGGATCATTCAGCCGGCCAAGGACCTCGTCCAATGCGAGACCGTCGTACGTCATGCCCTTACCAAATGCGTGCTGTATATCGGTTACGCCGTCCATGTCGCCCCAAAGATCGGCAGCCATCTCGCCGATCTCTCGGTCCGCATCCGGATAATGCGCGAGGCTCGGCGATGTCTTTGGCTGCGGACCCACAGTCGTTGCTCCCGCCGCCACCAGTTCGTGCAGTTTGCTCAAAACTTCCGGCGTCATTTGCGAAGTGGGCGGCAGCACCAGCACGCGATAGCTCATCCCTCCCGGCATCGCGTCGCTGCCTTCAACGTGTATGCTTCCGTCGGCCGCGACACTCGTGCGGTGCAACAACACGTCGGTGTTTAGATAGTCGTAGTCGTATCCCGCTGGCGGCGCAGGCTCAAGGCCCGCTCCCCAGAACGGCATCGTCGACGGCGCCCCCTCAGGCAATAGGTAAGCTAGATCGGCAACCGGACTTCCCTGCTGAAGCATGAAGCTGACGCGCGCAAGATAAGTCATGAACGGTGGGGCCTGTTCCGCCCACGTAATGTTGCGATTGATGTGGGTGCCCACCATCGTGTTGCCGGGCTTGGTGTCGAGCGGCTGCTCGGCCGAGGTGT
>CAZKJB010000038.1:0-18469 GCA_964552975.1 uncultured Occallatibacter sp.
TCTGCCCATCGTCCATTACGAGTTTGAACGCGACGGCATTCGCTACCGGTTCACCCTCTTCGCGGCCACACTTGATGGAAAAACCAGCGGCCCGCTGGTCAACTTCATCCGCGTGGAGATGATCAATACTTCGCACCAACCCACGCGAGCTGTGTTTGCCTCAGGAGTCCGTTACGATGCGCTCTCGACCACCGGCCTCCCGCACGGCGACAACCGTTTCCTGCGCCCCGTCGCCGGCGCCTTTCCGGGAGCCTACCGTCAACTGGGCGAATCCTTCAGCCGCGACTGGACAAACTCCTTCGACGGCAATCATTTCTTCCGCGATGCCAGGCTTCTCTACAGCTTCCCCCCTGGATTTTCCTCCCGTGGTTACGCGCTGCGCGATAACTTCAGCAACACGCGTTCAGTAAGCGTCGACAAGCCCGCTCACCTGATCGTTGAGCCGGAGACTCCGGTAGGGATCGTCACTTACTCGCGCATGCTTGAGCCCAATCAAGCGGATGTGCTCGACTTCAAGATGCCCGTCGTCCCTACCGCCGATCCCGCTGCAATCGCTGCCATCGACCAGACCGGCTTCGATCGAGCCGAAGCGCAGACCGTTGCCTTCTGGAATGGTGTCCTCGCAACCGGCATGCAGATCACGCTGCCGGAGTCGAAGCCTGTCGACACCTTCTACACCAATCTCGTTTACGACCTCATCGCCATTGACCACATCGGCCCCGACTACATCCAGACTGTGAACAAGCTTCACTATCACTCGTTCTATCTGCGCGACGGCGCCGACATTACCCACAGCTACGACGTCACCGGGTATCCGCAAATTGCCAAACAATGCCTCGAATTCTTCGCCAAATCTCAGAAGCCCGATGGCAACTTCCTGTCGCAGCCGCAGCAGTACGACGGATGGGGCGAGGCCGTCTGGGGCTATTCGCAGCACTATCGCATGACGCAAGACAAGGAATTTGCCGAATGGGCTCTGCCACAGATCGCCCGTGCTGTCGATTGGCTGCACCAGGCGCGCGCCGCGGATCCGCTTCACATTGTCCCTTCGAGCGACGTGCGCGACAACGAATATGTGCCCGGCCACCTCACCGGCTACAACTTGCTCGCGCTCAGTGGGCTAAAGCTTGCCATTCAGATGGCAACTGAAACGGGCCACGCCGACCTCGCGCAAAGTTGGCAAACCGAGTATGACGACTTTCATCAGGCCTTCTTCAAGGTGCTTGATGCGCAGGCCGCGGCGCACAACGGCTATATTCCGCCGGCGCTCGATGGGCAAGAGGGCGGCTACGATTGGGGAAATCTGCTTGCGGTCTATTACGAGCCGATCCTCGACCCTCACGATCCCCGCGTCACTGCCACACTCCAGGCGACCCAGGCAAAATATGCCGAAGGCATTATGACTTATGCCAACGGCACGTCGTTGCATCACTATTTGACGATTAAGAACACGATGACAGAAACCATACGCGGCGACCAGGAGCAGGCTATCAAGGAATTTTATGCGCTCCTGGTCCACACCAGTTCAACCAATGCCGGATTCGAGTACAAGATTCGTCCCTGGGGCGATCGCGACTTCGGCGACAATCTCGCGCCGCACGGCTGGTTCGCCGCGGAATACCGCGCGCTGCTGCGCTCCATGCTGGTCCGCGAGCAGGGCGACAAGCTTCATCTTCTCTCAGTTGTTTCGCCAGCTTGGTTTGGCGCCGGGAAAACGATTGCCGTGACTCAGGCACCCACGTACTTTGGTTCAGTGGCCTTTGCCATGACGCAGCCTTCCGCATCCGAAGCGATCCTCAGGCTGAATACCAACTTCGATCGCGCTCCCAGAAGCATCGAGATTCATGTGCCGTGGTTTGTCCGTCTGCAGAGCGCTACCGTGGATGGCGTTCCAATCAAGGTCGTCGATATCGAAACCGGCACGAACAACTCGATTTCTGTTGCACCCACAGCGCGCGAGATTCGCCTTCACTGGACCGTCGAGCCGAGCGCCGCGCACCTTAGCTACGAGGGCGCAGTCGCGGACTACAAGGCCGAATATGTCCGACGCTACCAGGCACTGATGCACGGTGCCGGCGGCCAGAAGAATTAGCCACCCAATTTTCAGCTAACGATTGCATTCAGGTCCTTGAGACTTTCCGAGACCCTCGCGAGCAGATCCTTGGGGTGAATTGGCTTGCTGATCAAATTGAAATGGTGTCCAGCGCCCTTGGCGCCGGCCAGCAAGTCCACGGTTGCGGCCTGCCCCGAAAACAGAAGAATCTTGCAATCCGGAAAGATGCGCCGGATCTTGACGGCAAGTTCAATGCCGTTCATTCCCGGAAGGATCACATCCGTGATCAACATTTCCGGCGGCGTTTGCAGTGCGATCTCTAGTGCTTCGTCGCCGTCATAGGCAGTGATCGCCGCGTAGCCGCTTCGAGAAAGGATTTCAGTCAGAGTGTCTGCTATCACCGATTCATCATCGACCACCAACACAACGGGCCGCATCGCACTCGTATCTGCCGGCGGCACTGATGCAATCGGAACCACTGGGGAAAAGGGCTTTCCGTTCATCATTTGAGCTTCACCTCTGCCAGCAACGTAGCAGGTTTCTTTCTATACGTGTCAAATCTTTTCGAATGTGCGATTTTGCGGCTTGACAGCGCGTGAGAGCTTAACCGGAGACTCCGCGAGCCTCAGACATCTTCACAACCAAGCTGTGGAAATCTTTATGTTTCCAAATCAAACGGTCTTGCCAATTAGCCGCGCGGTCAATATACTGTGAGCATTGCGTTAGGTTAGTTTTAGTTTAGCAATACGCCTGTTCCCACAAATCCTCGAGGTGAACGATGTCCACGAATGTCGAGCGGCCGAAGCCGGGAGATTCGAAGGTCGCCTCAAATGGCTTTACATCGATTCTTCAGGAAGACGTTCCCAAAGGTCGGGATGGAAAGCACAAGCGCATCATTACGCGGTTGCTTGCCGACCTTGACCGCCTTGAGCCTGGCTCGGCCCTTAAAGTTCCACTCTCTGCGCTGCCAGATACCAAGGAAAACGTCCGGTCCGCGTTGAACCGCGCCACGCGCCAAAAAGGCATTGAGATCGCGACATCGAGCGATGCCGACCATCTGTATATTTGGCATCCAGGCGCCAAACCCTGAGCGCGGCAGCCTTTGGTTGCGCCGACCGCCGGGCCGGCGGAGCACCACGAGTTCTGATGCACAGCGGACTGGCCCTCGATCGCCGGTTGAGCAATGAGCGGTACCCAAACTAAATAGGTTAACTAGGCGGCCGCCGCAGGTGCCCCTACCATACCCGGTCTCAGGTGCATCGCAACCATTGCCACTAAATCCCTCGGCGGCATTGGTTTGCTCAGCAACGTAAACTCATGCCCACCGCGCTTGGCCCTGGTCAACAGGTCCGCAGTTGCCGCCTGCCCTGAAAATAACAGGATCTTGCAATCAGGGTAGACACGTTTGACGGTAATCGCGAGTTCGATACCAGTCATTCCCGGCAACATCACGTCGGTGATCAGTAGATTCGGCGGCGGAATGAGCGCGGTTTCCAACGCGCCATCTCCGTCGTACGCTGCCGTGGCGGCATAGCCGCTCAAGGAGAGAATTCTTGTGACCGTATCCGCAATCGTCGATTCGTCATCGACAACCAGGACTCTGGGGCGATATCCGGAGACATGAGACAACGGCGATTCGCCCAATGACGTGCGAAGGGAATTTCGTATTTCGTTCATGATTGAATATCGGGACCTCAATACTCAGTTATGCAACTCTCGTTCCATTCCTGCTCATTCTTGTAAATTTCGAAGCTCATATGAGATTCAGAGCGATACGGAACTTTCCACAGAGAATAGAACCTCCTTCAATCGACGTTGGGGACTTTTTACATAGCATATTTTGACCATATCGACGGCTTAAAGGATCCAACCCATTTCGACGTCCTGGATAATGCCCGACAAATCCTGATACCATCTCTGAGTTTTCAGGTGCGGAATGGACGCTGTGCGCATCGACAAATGGTTGTGGGCTGCGCGCTTCTTCAAGACTCGTGCGCTCGCTTCGCGCGCGTGCGACCTGGGCAGAATTCAATCGAACGGCGTGAAGGCCAAGCCAGCCCGCGACGTTCGCTCAGGCGACAAGATTCATATCGAGAACGAAGGCGGTATCTTCGACGTCGTTGTCTTGCTGCAGAGCGAGATTCGCGGTCCAGCAGCTCAAGCGCAGAGGCTTTACTCCGAGACCGAAGCCAGCCGCGAGGCGCGACTCAAGGCAGCCGAGGAAAAGAGAGCGATGGATCGGGCATTTCCACTTCCTGCGGGCAGGCCATCGAAGCGCGACCGCCGGCGTATCATTCAGTTTCGCGGACGAGCCTGATCAAGCCAGAGCTCCCGGCCCAAACTCAACGATCCGCGCGCTCTCCGGCGCTGCCAAATTCCCAAGTTCCCGCTACAATTGTTGTATGCCTGCATTACCGCAAGTCGACGTGGTCGGCGTAGGCCTGAACGCCACCGACACGGTCATTTCTGTTGCCAGCTTTCCGGAGCGCGGCGCCAAGGTGCAGTATTCGAACCGCTCGGTGATGCCTGGCGGGCAGGTTGCAACCACTGTCATTGCGTGCCAGACCTGGGGCCTGCGCACCCGCTATGTAGGAAAGTTTGGAGACGACTCCGCGGCCAGATTGCATAAAGAGGCCTTCAGCCGCGTGGGTGCCGAGGCGCAGCTCATCACAGTGTCTGGAGTGCAGAGCCTGCATAACGTGATCCTGGTCGACGCAAGCGGTGACCGCACAGTTCTGTGCCAGCAAAACGATCGAATGGCGCTTCAGCCTGAGGAACTCAAACGCGAGTGGATTGTGAACGCGCGCGCCTTGCATGTTGACGGTCACGACACGGCAGCCGCGACTCTGGCTGCCAGTTGGGCTCACGAAGCCGGCATCCCCGTCACCGCCGATCTCGACGAGATCTATCCAGGCATCGACGACCTGATTGCCAACATCGACTTCCTGCTTGTCAATTGCGACTTCTCCTGCCGCCTGATGAACGACAACAATCTGGAGCGCTCGCTGCGCAAGATGCAGTCACGTTATGGATGCCGCTTGACTGCGGCCACGCTCGGCGAAGAAGGCGTACTGGCGTGGGACGGCAAGCAAATCTTGCATAGCGCCGCCTATCGCGTCCCCGTGATCGATACCACGGGTGCGGGCGACATATTCCGCGCCGGTTTCCTCTATGGGATGATGCAGGACTGGCCGCTCGAGCGGCAGCTCGATTTCTCATGCGCCGCAGCGGCTATGAACTGCATGGGCTCTGGCGCACGCGGCGGCATTCAAACTGTGGATGCTATCGAGAACTTGATGGAGACGGTCTCCCGTTACGAGAGCAAGTACAGCGCGCAGACGGCGGACTGAGTGGCGGCGCCTTGCAGGCTCCCGAGAATCTGCTTCCGTCCAGATTTAGAATGGTAGTAGCGGGTCGGGCTTCCTCGACGAGCCTTTTGGTTCCCTGCCCCGCTTGCAAACCGGAGATGAACCCATGCCCTTGATGAAGACCTCGAATCCTGCCCTTGGCCCGAACACATTCCGCAATATAGCGGGCAGCCTGAATGGCGGCACAATCGACGCAGCCGCCCGCATGACGCTTAGCGGCACCGTAAACAAGACAGGCATTTTATTGCTGTGCTCGATTGCCACCGCGGCGTGGACGTGGGACTCGTTCCTGCAATCGCGAGACTTGAGCGTAGTGGGTCCGATGGTGATGGTTGGAGCCTTCGGCGGGTTAATCGTCGCACTCGTCACGACCTTCAAGAAGGAATGGTCGCCGGTCACCGCTCCCATCTACGCGCTGCTTGAAGGTCTTGTATTGGGAGGCCTATCGGCGGTCTTCGACCTGAAATATCCCGGCATCGCCATGGAGGCCGTGGGGCTGACGTTCGGTACTCTCTTCGTACTCTTGTTGGCCTATCGCTCCGGCCTGATCAAGGTCACGCAGAAATTCCGCCTCGGCGTAGTTGCGGCCACTGGCGGCATCTTTCTTTTTTACATGCTGCAGTTGCTGCTCGGCTTCTTCGGCATCAATTTCACAACCGTCAACGGGCCCAGCTTCATCGGAATCGGCTTCAGCCTCTTCGTAGTCGTTATCGCTTCGCTGAACCTGGTCCTTGATTTCGACTTTGTCGAACAGGGTGTCAGCTACGGCGTACCCAAATACATGGAGTGGTACGCCGCATTCGGCATCATGGTTACGCTGGTGTGGCTGTATCTCGAGATCCTGAATTTGCTCGCCAAAATGCGCAGCAGGAACTAGAGCCTGTTATTAACTCTCCCGCAGCTGGCGTTGCGCGTGAAAATCGCGCCCGTCTAGGCGCTTGCCGTTCCCATCGGCGAAATCAGAATCAGCGTCACTGTTCCTGTGGTACTCCGCTTGTGAGGCGTCATGCGGGGGATCACAAGCATATCGCCCTTGTTGAGCGTAAAGCTCACTGAACCGTCTGATGCGGGCGCTTTCCACTCCCCCGGCCCGATGCTGTGACCATTCTTTGGCGTTCCACCCACTTCAATCACAGTCGTTCCGTCGACAATCTGAATGATGTGGTCGCGCCCCGCATGCCACTCAAACTCCGTAGCGCTTTTTGCAATTTCCGTGGTCAGCACCATCGTGAAAGTCTTACCATCCACGAGGTTCTTGTTGCCGGGGCTGGCCATGAGGGCCTTCATGTCGTCCTGAATATCCTGCGCGCTGAATTCCTGGAAAGTCGCGGCGGCCGCAGGCGCGGTTCCCTGTGCAGCGGCGGATGCAGCAAAGAATGACGCTTCGGCGATTGTTAAACCAGCAGCTGCGGCGGCAGGCACAACGCGCAAGAATCTGCGGCGGTCTGGATTCTCGATGGAAATCTCACCCATAGGATTCTCCTTCGGAGACAGTCTCACTCCGTCGAGAATTCTATCAGCGCCGCGATTCGATCGGATTTCCTCAGATTCTCAGTCAATAAATCGCCGCAACCAGGGAGCAACGAGATCCGCCATTTTCTGCGGTTGCTCGTAGGCGGCGAAGTGGCCGGCGCGGTCGAGCACGTGATAGTCGCAACCCCCGGGAGCCTCGCCGAAAGCCTTCATCTCCGCGGGCGACACAGAGGCATCCTCTCCTCCGGCAACGGCCAGAACCGGCACGCCGATCGTAGCCACCGTGGGAACGGAATCGGGCCGAACGGCGAGTCCCGCCTGAACCGCAACAAAGGCCTCGGGCGTAAGCGTCATGCGCGATCGCAACCTGGCAACAATTTCGGGATGATCATTCCGCGTGATTGATCCGACAAGGTTTTGCGCCATTCCGTCGAAAAGCGCTGCCACACCCTCGCGCCTTGCTCGCGCAATATTCTCGGCGCGCTTGGCAAGGTTGGCCTCTGCATCCGTCTGCGGCTTCGAGCACAGAAAAGCCAATCCGCGCATGCGCTTGGGTGCTCTGCGCCAAATCTCCAACATCACGTAGCCGCCTATGGAGCAGCCGACGAAAACAGCCGATTCAAGTTTGAGATCGTCAAGCAGAGCGAGAATGTCTCGGGCAAGCTGCTCCATGGTAAGCACCGGAGCATCCGGAACGCGAGCAAAGCTGCCCACAGGAAGCGCTTCGCCGAGCTCGGAGGCGCCATGACCGCGAAGGTCGGGAATAATCGCGCGAATCCCGGCCAGTTGATGCTTCAATGGAAACCAAAACTCGCGGTCTAGCGGTGTGGGGTGCAGGAAGATGACTGGCAGCCCTTCCCCGGCGTCCAAGTAGCCAAGCCGTGCTCCGTCGGAAAGATAATCGCCGCTCATACTTGAGGAGGATACGCTCGCGGAAACGGCGGCGTTTGCTCTGGAATGCCGATCCACGCCGCCAGGTAGGCCACGCCGACCAGGCCGCTCGATAAAAAGAAGCCGATCAGGGACAGAATACGGACCACCGTGACGTCCCAGCCGTGCGCTTGCGCCAGCGCCAGACAAACGCCTCCGATTTGGCGGCCCATTTGTGGGCGAATGAGCGGACCGCCCGGCATCGAGTGCGCTACAGGCGTCGGCGAGCCGCATCGTATGCAAAACCGGGCGCCTTGGGGCAATCCGTTACCGCAACTCTGACAAAATGACGCCATCATCGATCCTCCTCGCAATTGGCTTGCCGCAAAAACACCCTTGTTGCAATCAATCATACGAAGAAGCACTATTTCGAGTTCCAATCCCTCGATCCACCGGCCGCGGGGCCTGGAATCTCAGTTGCCCCTGTAGGGCGTATGCAGCCCTTTCCTCGCCTGGTCGGCGCGCGACGTATTGGGGCCGGCGTCGATGGCGGCCTGGTAGTCACCGAGAGCGTGCGCGCGATCACCGATCAGGTCGAAGCATTGCGCAGCGTCCAACAGGGACCGAATCTTGAGCTCGGGCCCCACGCCGGGAGTCCGGGCAGCCTGCTCATAGGCCTGTGCTGCTTCGTCATAATGGCGCTGGCCGCGGAGAGCGTCGCCGAGCCCGAAGTCGACGAGCTCGAGGCGCGTCTCAGGAAAGTAGCCGGGCTTGGCGTTATCAGCCAGAATCTCCCTGTACGCTGTTACCGCGCCCATCCCCTCACCGTTATCCCTGCGCAGATTCGCTTCCTCGAGGCAGAACAGAAAATCGTGCGGATACTGACTTTTCAGACCGCGGATCACCTCGATCGCCTCGCGATAGCGGGCCTCGCGGCGCAGAAAAAGCGCGATCACGGTTCGCGATTCCATGCTCGTGATCACGCCGCGATTCCCCGCGTCGCGGAGCATTGCAAAGCCGGTGGCTTTTGATCCGGTGATGCCGGCAAATCCAATCATGAGCTTGAACGGCCAAGGCAGTGCGCCCACAACATACTCGTAGACACCCGTGATGAGCTTTGCATCCACGTAGTCTGGATCCAGCTCCAGGACGCGCGCTGCGTCGTCTCTCGCCTTCGTTGCCAACTTAAACGCGGTAGCAAATGCCCGCTCGACCATGGCCATATAGGCACAGCGAAGAGCGCGCACCCAGGCCCGTGCAAAGAGCGCATCCACATCACTTGGATTCTTGGATACCCGCCAGTCGGCTTCCTGCACAGCCGCGTCAGCCAGCGCGAGAATCTGGTTTCGCTTGTCGGGATCCTCGGCGGTCGCATGGTGGCCGGTGAGAAAACCGTCGTTGGCATAGAAGGTGGTATCGAGCAAGTCCAGCCGGAAAAGCTCCTGAAAGATCAACGCATTCAGCAGATAGGCCGAAGCTTGCGGATCGCCTGGATGGGCCGCACGAAACTGCTGAAACCCACTGACGGCAACCGGGAAATCGAGGTTATAGAAGTGCTCGTAGGCCGCTCGAACCTGCGGGTCGTAGTTCATGGGGTTGGTGTGCACTCCCGCGGCGCAGGCCGCGCAGGCCACCGCCATCCAAACGGTTCCCACCACCCAATTCCGCAAGTTACGTGCTCTGGTCTTCAATCTCATGCCCCTCTTCAATTTACCGCGTTGGATGCGGGTTGGTTCATTCGCAGCAAATGCGACGGCGGAAGCTCGATGGCCGCCCATTTTGGTCCAAAGGCCAAATATTGGAAGATTTTCTTCGCCCAAAGGTAACCGAAATTGATTACCTTCCGTCGAACTGATTAAAATAGCAGTCAAATTCCAGTTTCATTGCTTCGCTTGAGGGTCTAGCTCGATGGACTCCGTTATTGCTTTGGCCGAAAGATTCGAGGTGCCACCTTTTCGGTACCGCTGGGCAGTTACCACAAATCTGACTCTGTTTTGGCTGCGATTCGTTGCCTTTTACGCTGTCCTCGCCAATATTCCCTATTGGGCCGCGTCCCGCGCATTCGGATTCGTCCCGCTGGGATGGTTTTGTGTCGAATACGCTCTGGTTGGCTTGATCGCTCTGGTCGTTCCGCGGTTCGTTTCAGGCATTCTCCTGCTGGTCACAATTTTCGTCGATCTGCTCTGCGGCGTATGCCAGTCGTATTACCTGCCGGTTCGCGAATGCCTGGCAAATCTTGGTTCGGCACATAATTTCTCCGCCCCACGGCTCCTCGGCACAGTCGCGGTGGTTCTACTCGCACTGCTTGTCGCGGCCAACACTTTCCTGTTGCCAGGCAAAACGCTGCCCAGAGTTCATCGTCTTCGTGCTGCCGCGGCCCTGACCACGATTTGCATCCTGGTTTTTTTTACGGATGTTCTATCTGTCTACTTTTCTACCGGACACCTGCCCGGAGCGCTCGTAAAGCTTCGTGGCTTGGACTCGATCAATTTAAGCTTGTCGAAACTACCGCGATTTGCCCGATTTCCTGTACTCCGACTGGCACAAAACGTAGAGAACGATGCCAGCATCCGTGCGATGGAGAAGAGTGGCGAAGCGTCGGCATTCGCTGTGCCGAGCGCGACAGCCCTAGCCGTTCGCAGCGCTGGCATCCTGCCTGGCGGAATAAATCGCGAATCACCCAATCTGGTATTGGTTCTGGTCGAATCCTGGGGACTCCCTCAAGACTCGGCGCTCAAGCAAGCGCTCGTCGAGCCTTATGCTCAGACCGATCTGCTCACAAAATACGACGTGATCCAGGGAACCGTGCCCTTTTACGGTCCAACAATTGGGGCGGAGGCGCGCGAGTTGTGCGGAAGCGGATTTAGCTTTCACGTGCTTATCGCCACGACATCCGAATTGAAAGGTTGTCTCCCCGCGCGTCTCGCCGCGATCGGCTATGAAACGGTAGCCATGCACGGCATGACCGGCCGCATGTTTGACCGCGCCAACTGGTACCGCACGATCGGATTCAAGGAGCGTTGGTTTAATGAACAACTCAAACCTGCGGGATTGCACGATTGCATGGGTGCGTTTGTTGGGACCTGCGATGCAGATATTGCAGCCTTGATCGGTCAGAGGTTAAGGGACCAAACCCCACAGCCCTACTTTATTCACTGGATGACCCTGAGTTCTCATCTTCCCGTGCTCGTCCCCTCACCGCTCGCCAATGGATCGCCATGCCTGGCAGCGCTTTTATTGGCTCCCAAATCGGCGCTTTGCTCGTGGTACCAATTGGTTACAAATGTGCATCAGTCCGTTGCGCAGGTCGCACTAGGGAATCTCGCCCGGCCCACCGTCTTCGTGATCGTGGGCGACCATGCGCCTCCATTCGGCGATCCCTCACTGCGCTCCCGGTTCTCGCAATCCGACGTTCCCTACGTAGTTCTCTTGCCCCGCAGCTATGAAAGCCATGCGAATTCCCTCCTTGCCCGGAGCGCCGCGGACGTTGCTCCCGGAACGGCCAAATCTTCTCGCCAAACGCCTTGAAGCGGGCTCCCGATCTTCGCTCAAAGTCGCGCTGCACAACTCTCGTTACTCTTGTCAGGATTCGCATCTCGGCATCGGTTAACATTTAACTATGCCCATCCCGGAACGGCTGAATCCAACCTTTGCCTCCGCCCGGAATCATTTGCCAGACAGTTTTGACGAAGCGCGGAAGCGCTTGATCGTGGCTCTCGATGTGCCCAGCATCCATGCCGCTGTTGAACTGGTAGACCGGCTCGAAGGCAATTGCCAGTGGTTCAAAGTCGGTATGGAGCTGTTTACTGCGGTCGGCCCTGCAATCGTTGAAACGCTGGCCTCCCGCGGGCATGCAACTTTTCTCGACCTGAAATTTCACGACATCCCCAACACCGTCGCCGGCGCTGTGCGTTCGGCTGCAGCACTTGGTGTGCGCATGCTCAACGTCCACGCTGCAGGCGGCCCGGCGATGCTCGCTGCCGCAAGAGATGCGCTGGAGGGCCTCGCCGATCCGCCGCAACTACTGGCCGTCACCATGCTCACGAGCATGGACGCCGCGCAAATGAAAGCGATTGGAATGGCAAGCACTCCCGCAAAGCAGGTGGAGTTGCTCGCTCGCTTGAGCCTTGGGGCTGGGATTCACGGCTTCGTCTGCTCGTCGCTGGAGGTCGCTGCGTTGCGTAAGCTGACTGGCGAAAAGGGCGTGCTGGTGGTTCCGGGCATTCGGCCCGCTGGCGCTGAAGTTGGAGATCAGAGGCGCACCGCAACTCCGGCCGCGGCTTTGCGGGCGGGCGCGAGCTACCTGGTTGTCGGTCGGCCCATTACGCAAGCGCCCGATCCGGCGAAGGCGGCTGAATCTGTCCTCGAAGAGATGACCGAGGCTCTTTCGAGTCAAGCTCAAAAGAAGAAGCCCGGAGATCTCCGGGCTTCGCTCAGAAGCAACGCCAAAGCATAGGTTCTACTTAAAGCTTTTCGTAGAAATCGCACACAGAGCAAGAAATATAAACTCCGCCCGGGACGCCGCGCTCGCGGTCCTTGACGCGCTTGACAATGCGTGTAGGTTTGTTGCACTTGGGACAGTCGGTCGACTTCGTCGTGTCCATCATCTTCTTGCGGTCGCCAGTCTTTGCAATTTTGGCCATTGATTCGGTGGTTCTCCTTCTTGGGGTGTCTCTGCACACGCATGCAAGGAATGCACGCGGCTTCAACGGCGCGGCGGTCAGTCTTGGAGTGGAGCGCTGAATGCGCCCGGCCCGCACAAAATGACCAAACTCGCTCGTTCCAGTTTATATGAGGCCGGAGAATGCCGCTCAGTTCGATTCAGCGGCGCTCGGCAGCGCGGGCGCGATGAGGTTTGAGGCCGCCCCAGGCTGCTCATCTGCGTTTGCACCCGGCGACGGCTGCGGCTTGGCAGGGGTTGATTGCGGCTGGTTGCCCCCTGTGGGCGCCGGCTGTGAATTCGCCGGTGCTTGCTGTCCGCTCCCCGTCGGAGATGCCTGCGGCTTGGCAGCAGTGTCGGCCGGCTGCTGCTGTTCATCGGGATTGGCGCCCGGCTGCTGGTCGGTATGCGGCTTAGGGAACTGCACGGGCCGCATCACGCCAGTCGTTTGACTGTCACTGGGCAACGACTCACCGGATTTTCGCAGGCTGGGCGGAGCAGCGGGAGCTTGTTTGTCGGGATCGGTCTCGACGTCGCCTTCGCGAATCGTGCGTGTGTGCGACTCGGCCGTCAACACAGGCGAGCCATCGGTGCGCAGCATCGCCGAAACCACATCCTTTGTGTAGACCTGGATCGGCTGGCCTTCCTTTGCTATTTCAAGCCGGATGACACGGTTCCCATTGATCCGGACAAAGTTAACTGGATCGGGAGCCGTGCCGTAGACCCATTCTTCAAACGGCATCTGCCCATCCATCTCGCGCGACTTGGTGAGCGGCTGACCCTTGGCAAACAGCACCATGTCCGTGCTCATGCCGACCAATACTTTGTGGTCCAGGATCGCATCCTTCAACTCCTTCGGCAGCGTGTCAGTGTAAGCCTGTACCGGCGTCTTCACGTCGAAAGAGATAAGCGGCGCAAGCAGCGCCTTCACCTGTGCTGTGGTGAGTGCGGGAACATGATCTGAAAACGTCAGCGTGATCCTTGAGCCAGTGGGATCTCCATCCTGGTTCGCCAACGTGGGATCAACATCAGGGTCGCCCATCTCGGGTCCCATGCCGATTTGGACGTGGCGCAGAAACCGGTGCTTCGCATCGGGCCCATCGTTCAGATCGAAGATGATCCTGGCGCGCTCGAATTTGAGGTTGGTGATCACCACGCGCGCTCCTGGCTTGGCGGAAAGCCCCTCATTGACCACCATGTTGAGGTAGCTTTCTCCGGCAGGCTCCAGCTTGCCGTTCGCTTCGAGCGTCAGGCCCTTGTGGCCGCGTGGAAACGGCCGCATGGCAAATCCCTGCTCCGATTGCAAAGCGCGAATAAGGTCAAGGCGCGTCTTGGTATCCAATTCATTCTTGGGAATGTCGACGTGGGTCGGCGTGATTTGGGCAAACTGTCTGTCAACTGGGCCATTGGCGACTACGCCACCCTTGCCGCTCGTGTCGATAGTGATGACTTGCGCCGCCAGAATCGCGCCTGGCAGGATGGCCGCAAGCGCGCAACGCACCGCGACACGGCTCATAGACGGGCGGCGCAATCTGTTGGCTGCGATCAATATTTTGGGCCTCAGCCGGCCGGGCCGAAAGCCTAGGGAAAGGAAACTCTCGATCAAATTCTGGATCATGGGAACCTCCCATGCGTTAGGGCAACGTTAGCCCCATCGGGGGCAAAAAGGCAAGTCGGGCAGATTGGGCAGGCCGGATCGCGGCTTGAGCGGGTCGGCCCTATGATTTTTCGCCTTCACGAGGCGAAGATGGGCCCGGTGGAGGCGTGGCCACTGGATTTATTTGGACCAGCGCCGGCACTGCCGGTTCCTCCGGTCCCATCGCCGCCTGATGCTGCGCGCGCGCGGCCGCATCCAGGTCAACCGGGATGCCGCCCGGCACAATCACCGGAGCGTTATAGCGATAATTCAGATCGCGCGTGACCCTGTAAACGACTGGCAGCGCGGCCAACAAAACCAGGAACGCAATCCACGAGCCGTCGAGACCAAATGCTCCGCCTGTGAGCCAGAACGGTCCCATGGGATCTCCCTGCACCACCGGCGAATTGTTGCTGACGCCGCTGACAGCAAGGCCAAAGATCAGAGCTCGGCTGGCCTTCCAGGCGAAGTTGATTCCCCAACTGACCCACAACGCGCGTGTGCGCAAATAAGCTGTCGATAAGAGGAGAGTGAATCCAATGGAGACAGCCATGCTGGCGTGACTCGATCCCGGTACAAGCGCCTGGATGATCGCATAGATTGCCGCAAATCCCATCGTGGCTCCGGCCGGCCCGACTGCCTGAATAAATCGCTGAAAGGCATAGCCGCGAAAGGCCACTTCTTCAGCCAGCGCGGCCAGCGCAAAATAGACCGCGTCGACGATGAGCCAGCCCCAGGCAGAAGGCTGAGTGAAAACGGAAATTGCGATGCCGCCAACTACCAGCATGGGCAGCACGCAGACCAGTGCAGCGCCCCATCCGGTGGCAAGGCCCATGCCCACTTCACGGGTCCAGCCCTGCCTCCGCGGCAGCCCTTGTTCGCTGATGGGGTCTGCTTGCCGATCAAGCCAGAATCCCATGGCCGCATAGCCGATCAGCAGCAGAAAAACCAGCATGGCCTGCTCGACCAGCGGAGTCACTGAATCGCCGGCCAGCCCCCGCGCGCCGCGGTGCGCCAGCGAACGCGCAAAAAACAAATAGAGAATTGCTGCCAGGAATTCCAGATACGCGCGCAGCCGGCCGCCCCTATTGGTTGGCGTACTCATGCCCACCTCTGGCGCGGGTTTCGAGCCTCGCGTACGGCGTCAGGCGCCGTGTGTCGCGTGCCGCACTGATTCACCCGGTCAATCATGATTGCAATCGTTGGGGCATGCTTGCAAATGTTTGGGCTTTCTCGCCGGCCGTCACGGTCACGGAGTCAGTTTTGCGTATAGAACTGGGCGATATTGCGGAACTTCTGCTGCCGCGCGGCCACCACAACATCGATCGGCATTTGCTTCAGTTCGGCCAGATGCTTCTTCAAGATCGTGCCCAGCACACCCGAACCGGCAATGCGGTCATTATGAATGCCGCCTTGCGGCTCGGAGATGATCTCGTCGACGCAACCCAGCGCAGCAACTTCGGGTGCGGAGATGCGCATAGCCTCCGCAGCCGCTTGCTTGTGTGCCGCATCGCGCCACATGATGGCCGCGCAGGACTCCGGCGTAATGACAAAATAGAGCGCATTTTCGAGGATCAGGACACGATCGCTCACCGCCAGGGCGAGTGCTCCGCCCGAGCCACCCTCACCGCTGATGACGGAAATTGTAGGAACGCGAAGCCGCGACATCTCGCGGATATTGCGCGCGATGGCCTCTGCCTGGCCTCGCTCTTCCGCGCCAAGTCCGGGATACGCGCCGGGCAAGTCAATAAAGCTGATGACCGGCCGCGAGAACTTCTCCGCGATCTTCATCGCCCGCAGCGCCTTGCGGTAGCCTTCAGGATTTGGCATGCCAAAGTTGCGCCGTACGCGCTCCTTGGTGCTGCCGCCCTTGCGATTGCCGATCACCATCACTTCGTCTTCGCCAAGGCGCGCCATGCCGCAGGCCACCGCCTCGTCGTCGCCGAAGGCGCGGTCCCCGTGAATCTCGCTAAAATCCGAAAAGATCCGCTCGATCAGTTCCATGGGATAGGGGCGTTGGGGATGCCTCGCCCGCTCGATTCTGTCCCATGCTGGCGAGACGGTCTGCGCCTGGGGATAAACCCCTGTTTCCTGTTCGCTCATCGATATCCGGCGCCGTGCGGAATATCCCGCCGGCTCTCCTCAATGATTCTACGGGTGAAAGCCGGTTGCGACAAATTCAGGGCAAAAACAGGCAGACCTCTCGCTCCCCCCTTTCCTTTTCTCACAAAATGCCGAAACCTCTCGAAGGCAGCTTTAATTGCAACATTTCTTGATCGGACAGTGCATAAAGATTGCGCTCCAGGGGAACTGTTCTTTTCCGCGTCTAGATCTTCGTCGGCGTTGCTCCCTGATCGATCGCGCTAGCAAGGTCTTCAGCCGAAACTTCCGGCGCAACCTCTTCATCAACGGCCTTCGTCTCTTGGGCCGTAGGTTTTTCGCCGGGTTCCGGAGCGGCCTCGCCGAGCAGCACGTCGACGCGATAGCCCGCGGCCTTTGCGGCATCGAGAGAGGATTTGACGCCATTGCTCAGCTCTTTCAACTTCGCAATGTCCGGTTGAGCCTCACCTGCAAGGCGCAGCAGCGATGGCATCAGCAGCCACCAAAGCAGCTCCTCATAGTGCTCGTGAATGAAATAGGTGTGGCCTTCCGCTTCGTGCGCGCCGGTCAGCCAGCGAACATCCGGATCGCGCCACAAGCCCGGAGCGAAAGCAACTCCGTCGTCACAGGGCTTAGGCGCTTTGCGGGTGGCCGGTCGCGAAGTTTTCCCAACAGTGGAAGACGATTCGATTGCTCTTGCGGGCGATTTGATCGCGGTTGCGGGCGCAATTTCCGGCTCTTCATCGATTCCGGCGCATGCCAACAGCAGAACTTTGATGCGGGCAGCGACCCGCCATGCTTCTTCTCCTTCAAATCCAAGCGCTGCAAATGCGTGGGCGAGCGGCGCGCGGAGACGCAGCCGATCGAATAGATCGAGAGCCATGCGCGCCGGATTATTCGCATCGATTGACTCGGCAAGCAGCTCGATCGCGCACCATCCGAGCACCGGTCCCCATAATTCAGTCGCCGCGACCTGCGGGCTCGGGGTGGGCAACATACGACGGGCCGCCGCGGTCCACGGCGTTGCCAAGAGCGCTTCCACCTGCGGCAGTCGCATCGCTGCACGAACCCGTCGGCTGAAGGTCAGTGCTCCCGATTCCGATTCAACAGATTGCTCGCCGCGCGCAGGCTGCCCTTCCCGCTTGAGCCGCGTGGCATAGCCGGCTTCAGCTGCGCCCAGAAATGTCTCACCCAATGTCGAAACGTCCTTCAGGAAGGTGCTCTGCTGGCGTTCTTGCTTCTTCGTTCCTTCCACAATCCCGCTGCCCGGCTGTTCTGCAAGATCTGCGAAATGGCGCACCGTGTCGGGATGCAAAAGCTGCCGCAGCGCATCGTGAACGGGCCGTAGCTCCAGATTGACCAGCTCGTCGTCGAGATTGGGAACGCCACGGCCGTTGAGCCAATCTGAGAGCTGGTCCCATGGATACTCCGCTGTGGGCCTCAACTCGCGCAAATCGAGATAAACGTGACATTGGTAGGCGTGTAGTTCGAATGTCAAGCCGCGGTCAAGCAGATCTTCGGCGCGCCGCAGATATTCGAGGTTGGTGAGCGAGTCGCGCCAGGCAACCACGGCGCCGCGGTCTCCGCTCAAGCCGAGCCCTTCAGCCAGTCGCCGCTGCCGAAGCTGCCCCGATCCTTTGTCAGCAAACGCGGCGGAGAAATCGATGGTGCCGTGAGTCGATCCGTAGCGATTGTTGTAGACAACCAGGGCGCGTTCACTGCCGTTGCGGTTTGAGTAGGCGAAGACATTCTCGTCCACCGAGCCATTGCCGGTGAAGAAATCGTAGAGAAGGAAATTGTGGCTCTCGGCAAATAGCCAGCGGCGTTTGAGCAACGGCGCGATCTCGCGATCGTGGCGTTCCACCAGCCACTGATCGGGCCACTCCTCGTATCGCGGCCAACGGTACTCCATGCCGTACTTCTCAGTAAATCCCTCAATCTGCCCGTGCCCAAACATGGGCAAGCCCGGAAGCGTCGACATCATGATTGCGACACCAAAGCACTTATCGCCTTTGCCGAACTGGTCAATCGCCGTTCTTTCATCGGGATTGCTCATGAAGTTCACGTAGCGCTTCATGATATCCGGGTCGAATTCCAGAGTGTTCTTGATGACGGAGCGATACTTGGCATTGTCCTCGTCGCGCAGCATGATCATGAATGCGCTGTTGTAGACACGATGCATGCCCAGCGTGCGGACGAAATATCCCTCCATGAGCCAGAACGCCTCGGCCAGAAGCAGCGTGCCGGGAACCTCTGCTGCAACGCGATCGACCACTTCGCGCCAGAACTCATGGGGCATGGCGCGGTCG
>CAZKJB010000039.1:0-18168 GCA_964552975.1 uncultured Occallatibacter sp.
ATGTGCTCGGCGCCGATGCTGCGAGCCGTCTTGAGAAGCTGGTCGAACTTGAGGTGGTTGTTGCACAGAGAGCAGGGAATCGGCGTGCGCCCAGCGAGGTACTCATCGACAAACGGCCGCACCACATCGCGCTCGAATCGCTCCTCCTGGTTCACGACGTAATAGGGAATGCCGAGATCTTCGGCCACACGCCGTGCATCGTAGACATCATCGAGCGAGCAGCAGCGCCCCGCCTTCGGAGCGTCGGGAATTCCATGCTTGCCGGCGAGCCGCGTCTGATCCCAAAGCTGAAGCGTAAGCCCGACGACCGTGCGGCCCTCGTGGGCGAGGATCGCCGCAGCCGTCGAGGAGTCAACCCCTCCGGACATGGCAACGGCGATTGTCTTGTTCTCTGTCATATCAAAGAAAAACCTGTATTAACCCAGCGTTCCCGCCGCCACTGGCGAGAGCGCCCGCAAATGTTCGACGGCAACAGGAACAACGCGCAAAACGTGGTCGATATCCTCTTCCGTCGACGTCTTCAGCAAACTGAAGCGCAAACTTGCTCGCGCTGCATTCTTGTCGAGCCCCATTGCCATCAGCACGTGACTCGGCTCGGTCGCTCCAGAATGGCACGCCGACCCTCCGCTGACCGCAACGCCCTTCAGATCGAGCGCGATGACGAGCGCCTCGCCCTCAACCTGCTCGAAGCGGATGTTGGTCGTGTTCGCCACACGCGGCGCGCCCGCGCCATTCACTCCCGTGCCTGCAATCTTCGTGATTCCCGCCTCCATACGGTCGCGCAGAGCAGCAACTCGCTCAACCGTTCCATCTTCAAGGCTAAGCAGTGCCAGCTCCGCAGCCTTGCCCAGACCCACAATGCCGGCCACGTTCTCAGTTCCCGCACGCTGCCGGCGCTCGTGGCTTCCACCAACCATCAGCGGCTCCATGGGCGTTCCGCGGCGCACATACATCGCGCCAACACCTTTGGGCCCGTGCATCTTGTGCGCGCTGATGGAGCACAGGTGGCAGCCAAACCGGTGCACGTCGAACTTGACCTTGCCCGCACCCTGCACGGCATCGATGTGGAAGAAGGCCCCGGCCTCAGCCGCGATTCTTCCGATCTCCTCCACAGGCTGCAGCACGCCGGTCTCGTTGTTTGCCAGCATCACGCTGATCAGCCGCGTTTCCGGTCTCACTGCCTGCCGGATTTCGTCGGGATCGATGAGCCCGTTTCCGCGCGGCGCGACAAAAGTCACCTCGGCGCCGCGATGGGCTACTCGCTCTGCCGCCCGCAGCACAGCCGAGTGCTCGATCGACGACGTGATCATGTGGTCCCCGGCGCGCACTAGTCCGAAGATTGCTGTATTGTCGCCCTCGGTACCGCCGGAGTTGAACACGACCTCCGCTTCGCGGCAGTGGAAAAACCTCGCGAGCGTTTCGCGTGCCGCGGCCGCAGCCTTTCGCGCCTTCTGCCCGTCGAAGTGAATCGAGGAAGCGTTCCCGAACTGCTCCATCCAATACGGGCGCATTGCCTCCATCACCTCCGGCAACAGAGGCGTTGTGGCATTGGCATCGCAGTAAACCCGGCGCATTGGGGAAGCACTCCTCACCTAAATTGTACGGGGAATTGCGCCGCTGCGCGAACCCAATCCGCCACCTTCGCCGCGGAACACCAGCAATTAGAATGCGAGGAGTGCATCCTCGCGTTTTTTGGAGCCATTGCGCATGAGAGAAAGTCCCGCCGAACCCCTGGCCGCGAACCCACGCATTCTTATCGTCGGCAATGCCGGCCAGCTTGGCCGAGAGCTCGAGAAGATCTTTGCAGGCGTCGGTCCCATCGTCGCCGTTGATCGCGAATCCGTCGATCTTGCCGATCCCGAACAGACGCGTGAATTGGTTCGCCGCGCGGCGCCCGATCTCATTCTGAACGCCGCCGCATATACAGCCGTAGATCGCGCCGAGTCGGAACAGGACCTTGCTTTCGCGATCAATGCACAGTCGACGGGTGTACTTGCCGAGGAGGCTCTCAAGCGGAATGCAGTTTTCGTGCACTACTCTACGGATTACGTCTTCGACGGCAGCAAATCGGAGCCGTGGGTTGAAAGCGATTTGCCGAATCCGCTGAATGTGTATGGCGCGAGCAAACTGGCCGGCGAAGAGGCCGTTGCAAAGGTTGGAGGCAAATATTTGATTTTTCGGACGAGCTGGGTCTACGGTCCTCATGGCAACAATTTTCTGCTCACTATGCTGCGCCTAGGGCGGGAGCGCGACCGCCTGTCGATTGTCGATGACCAGGTGGGCGGCCCGACAACTTCAATCCAGCTGGCCCGAGCGACGCATACGATTGCAACGGGCATTCTTGCGGGGCGCTATGGCGCAGCCGGCGACTGGGCCGGCCTCTACCACATGACCTGCGGCGGCACTGTCTCATGGTTTGGATTCGCGCGGGCCATTTTTGACCGCGCCGGCAAGGAGCTCGGCGCGAAAGTGCCGGCACTGACTCCGATCCCTACGAAGGACTATCCGACTCCCGCTGCGCGTCCGCGCAACTCAGTGCTGTCGAACGCAAAGCTGGAGTCGCGATTCGCTATTCGGCTTGATCCGTGGGAGACCGCGCTCGACGAAACGCTTGAGGCGTTGCGGAAATAGTTTGTGAAAGGGCGCGTTTTTCGCGGGCAGATCATTGTCGAGCGTTCTCGAGATTAAGTTTTCTCAGGCCCACTCGCCCAGGCGCATCAAGGGCTCGATTGCGCCGGATGCAGTGACGCCGTCGATATCCAGTTTGTCCGATCCGATCATCCAATCTACGTGAATCAGGCTGTCGTTGGCGCCCTTGGCCGCGAGCTGCTCCGGCGTCAATTTGTCGCCATCGCGCAGGCAGGAGGTGTAGGCCTGGCCGAGCGCAATATGAGAAGCCGCGTTCTCGTCAAAGAGAGTGTGGAGAAACACGAGGCCGCTGGCCGCGATGGGTGAAGAATGCGGTACCAGCGCGACCTCGCCCAGCCGCCGCGCGCCATCGTCGGTATCGATCAGCTTCTTCAGTACCTCTTCGCCCTTGGTCGCCTTTAACTCGACAATGCGACCCTTTTCGAAGCGCACCTGAATTCCCTCAATCATCGTGCCCTGATGTGAGAGAGGCTTGGTGGCCGTAACGATACCGTCCGCGCGGTCCTTGTGAGGAGTTGTGAACACTTCCTCAGTGGGCATGTTGGGAATGCAATAAAGCCCGTTGCCGGCAAATGTGCCGCCGCCAAGCCACAAGTGGTCGTCTGCGAGGCCAAGGCGGAAATCAGTGCCGGGGCCTCGATAGTGCAGGAACGCGTAGCGCTTCTCGTTCAGGAATGCAGCACGATGATGCAGATCGGCATCGTGAGTCTTCCATGCGCTTACTGGGTCGGCAGTATTGATGCGTGTGGTGGAAAAGATAGTCTCCCACAGTTTGGCCAGCGCAACATCCGGCGCTTCATCGGGGAACATCGCCGCCGCCCACGCGGGAGTGGCGCTGGCAACGATCGTCCAGTTGATCTCGTGGCGCGTGATGAGCTCGAGCGCAGGCCGGTATGCATGCGATACGGCTCGATTTGCCCGGCCGACGCGATCGGGGTCTTCATTCGATAGCAGCCCTGGATTTCCACCAGCGATCGCCAATCGTGCGGCGCCGCTTTTGAAGGCCGTGGCCATTCCTTCGTAGAGCCACTTTGCGGCGTAGTCAAAACTCTCATTCGGCGCCAGCCGGTAGCGCAGCACAGTGGATTCGTCGTCGGTGTAGAGCGTAGTTACCAGCGACGCGCCCGCCCTGTACGCGTGCTCGGTTATTCGCCGGGCCAGTGGCAGAGCATCAGTGGAAGCCGTCATCACGAGTTCCTGTCCGGTCTTGAGGCCAAGCCCTACGTTCACCGCAACCTTGGCAAACAAGTCAAGTTTTTCTTCGTGCGTGCGTTCCTTCATCTTCGCTTCACCTTCAATCATTGTTTCTTGAACCTCGGAAGTTGCGCAAAACAGAACTGACGAAAAGCCCGCGTCGACAACGGTCGGGGCGGCGAGCGCGATCCATTTTAAGACCCCACCCTACTCACACTTTCTCATATCATTCTATGGTTTCGCGTTGGTTCAATGCGGGGGCGGCTTGCTGTCGTACAAAATCTCTCACTGGTGCTAATGGCCCGAAAGTCTACAATGAATCGGGAAAATGCGAGCCGCGCGAAAGCCCAACTTAAGCGCGCACCAGGAGCCGGTGCTTATGCGAGAATTCGAAAACCGCGTCGCAATCGTTACAGGCACCACTGGGATCGGCGGAGCGATCGCTTTGCGGCTTGCTTCAGGAGGTTGCAAGGTAGTGGCCTGTGGCATCGACTCGGCGGCGAACGCAGAGTTGCAATGCGATGCAGAGGCAAAGGGGTACGCGCTGCGGGTTGAGCTCTGCGACGTGAGCCAACCCGAGCAAGTGCAAGCATTGGTGGCCAGGACGGTCGCCGAGTTTGGTGGCCTCGATTTCGTCGTCAACGCCGCGGCCATCCATCCCTTTGGAACAGCAGTTGAAACCGACCCGGCCACTTGGAGCGAATGCATGATGGTGAATGTCGGTGGGGCCTTTTTGCTGGCGCACTTTGGCATTCCAGAGATGCGGAAGCGCGGCGGCGGTTCCATCGTGAACATCTCTTCTGTGCAGGGACGCGCGTGCCAAAAGGGAGTGGCGGCGTATGCCACCAGCAAAGGTGCGCTCCACAGCTTGACCCGTGCACTGGCGCTCGACCATGCAGCCGAGAATATCCGTGTGAACTCGATCAGCCCGGGCAGCATTCGCACGCCCATGCTAGCTCGTTCCGCGGAGCACTTTGGACCCGATATGCCGATGGAAGCGGTGTTCGAACGCTTCGGGTCTGCGCACCCCATGAAACGCATTGGCAAGCCGGAAGAAGTGGCTGAACTGGCCGCATTTCTGCTCTCGGACAAAGCTGGATTCTGCACCGGGGGCGACTACCTGATCGATGGTGGCTTGTTGGCTGGAATCGGTGTGCAATGATCGACACTCCCGTTTGTGTTGCGCTCGTGGGCGGCTACATCGTTCGCGTTGCGCCCGATGGAGCGATCGACCGCATTGTGGGAGATGCCGGTGAAGAACGTCGTGACTTGCCCGTCTGCTGGACCAGATCAGAGGACACTTTCAGTCGCCAGAACCAGCTTTTGGGGTACGAGAAATTGGATTAATCAACCGGCCTGCGTGAATACATCTCAAGAAGCGTCCGCGCCGCGCGAAAAGACGTCGTCCGCCCGGCGGCAACATCGTGCTCGAAGGCCGCAATGCAGTGGCGCACGCCAGGATGCGTATCGAACCTATGTCGAAGCGCTTGCTGAATTATTTCGTGCATCCATCGCTTCTGCTGTTCGCGGCGCACATGACCGAACCAGCGGTTTTCGTGCGTCAGAGCTGCATACCCCAGCACACAATTCCACAGCTCGCAAATGCCCGCACCCGTAAGCGCTGAGCAGGTCATCGCGCGTGGCGTCCACCCTGTCTCTGCACCAGGGAAATAGTGCAATGCGTTTTGCGCCTCGGCGCGCGCACGCTCCGCGGCTACCACATTTGAGCCGTCGGCCTTGTTTACCGCAATGAGATCGGCCAGCTCCATCACGCCGCGCTTGATTCCCTGCAGATCGTCGCCGGCCCCGGCCAGCGTAATCAGGAGAAAGAAATCGACCATTTCGTGCACGGCAGTCTCTGACTGACCCACTCCAACTGTTTCAATCAAAATGTTCCCGTAGCCCGCCGCCTCGCATAGCAGCATTGCCTCGCGCGTTCTTTGCGCTACACCGCCGCCTATGCCTCGTGAGGGAGAGGGACGTATGAAAGCCATCTCGCTGGCCGCAAGCGTAGTCATGCGAGTTTTGTCGCCAAGGATGCTGCCGCCCGAAAGCTGGCTGCTCGGATCGATGGCGAGGACGGCGACCTTTTGCTTGAGTTCGGCGAGGAGGTATTTGCCAAGCGCCTCAATCAAGCTGCTCTTTCCTGCGCCCGGAACGCCCGTTATGCCCACACGGATCGAATTTCCACTATGCGGCAGGCAATCTTCAACAATCTGTTCGGCAAGATCGCGGTCCGCCGCCAAACCGCTCTCAATGAGCGTAACGGCTCGAGCCAGCACAGTCCGGTCGCCGCGCAGAATTCCATCAACATACTCTTCGCGCGAGATAGGTTTACGTTGCTTCGCAATTCGTGGCGCCGCAGGCAGCCCACAGCCGACCCATTCGTGTAACGCGCTCTTCATCGCGTCAACCTCCCGGCGCCGTCAGCCGACCACGCTTGCGCTCAACATCTCGAGAATTCTTTGCGCCGCCAGTGGTATCACGGTGCCCGGCCCGTAGATTCCCGCCACGCCTGCATCGTAGAGGAATTTGTAGTCCTGAGGCGGAATCACACCGCCGACCACCACGAGAATGTCGTCGCGGCCATGCGCGCGCAACTCGCGGATCAGTTGCGGCACGAGCGTCTTGTGGCCGGCGGCCAGGCTCGACACGCCGACTACATGCACATCGCTATCCATGGCGAAGCGCGCGACTTCCCGCGGCGTCTGGAACAGCGGCCCCATGTCCACGTCGAATCCGATATCGGCAAATGCCGTCGCAATCACCTTGGCGCCGCGATCGTGGCCATCCTGGCCCATTTTTGCTACCAGAATCCGCGGCCGCCGACCCTCCTCGCGCTCAAATTCCTTTACCATCCGCCGCGCATTCTTGAACTCCTCTCCATTGGTGCTCGCCGCTGAATAGATGCCGGCGATGGTGCGTGTTGTCGCCTTGTAGCGGCCCCAAACGTGTTCAAGCGCCAGTGAAATCTCGCCTATCGTCGCGCGCTTCCGTGCCGCGTCGATAGCGCACTCAAGCAGATTGCCTTCGCCCATCGAGGCGCAGCGCTCGAGCGCCGCCAGCGCCTCGTTTACCGCATCGCTATCGCGCTCACGCTTTAGTTGGGCCAGCCGCCTTACCTGAGCTTCGCGGACTGCGTCATTATCGATATCGAGCACTGGAATCTCCGGCTCCTCGGGTGCCGGATACGCGTTCACGCCCACGATCACGTCGCTGCCCGAATCGATGTTCGCCTGCCGGCGCGCAGCGGCCTCTTCAATGCGCATCTTGGGCAGCCCAGTCTCGATCGCCTTGGCCATGCCTCCCAGCCCTTCAATCTCCTGGATTAGCGCCCACGCCGCGTGCATCAGTTCGTGGGTTAACCGCTCTATGTAGTACGACCCAGCCCAGGGATCGACGACATGCGTGATTCCCGTCTCGGCTTGCAAGTAGAGCTGGGTGTTGCGTGCGATCCGCGCGGAGAAATCTGTCGGCAGCGCCAATGCCTCATCCAGTGCATTTGTGTGCAACGATTGTGTGTGGCCAAGTGCGGCGGCCAACGCTTCAACACAGGTGCGGACAACGTTGTTGTAGGGATCCTGCGCCGCAAGGCTCCATCCAGAGGTTTGAGTGTGCGCGCGCAGCGCGAGCGACTTTGGGTTCTTTGCGCCGAAGCTCGTCACAATTTTCGCCCACAGCATGCGCGCCGCGCGCATCTTGGCAATCTCCATAAAATGATTCATGCCAATTCCCCAAAAGAAGGAAATTCGCGGCGCGAACGCGTCAACGTCAAGGCCCGCGCCGATTCCCGCACGCAGGTACTCGAGCCCGTCGGCGAGGGTGTAGGCCAGCTCCAAGTCTGCTGTCGCGCCCGCCTCCTGCATGTGGTATCCACTCACGCTGATGCAGTTAAACTTTGGCATCTTCGCGGCGCAGTAGCGAAAAATATCGCCGATGATCCGCATCGATCCGGCGGGCGGATAAATGTAGGTGTTGCGGACCATGAATTCTTTCAGGATGTCGTTTTGGATGGTACCGCTGAGTAGCTCGGGCGCTACGCCCTGTTCTTCGGCGGCGACGATGTAAAAAGCCATGATCGGCAACACCGCGCCGTTCATCGTCATCGACACCGACATTTGCTCCAGCGGAATGCGGTGAAACAGGGTTTTCATGTCGAGGATCGAGTCGATTGCCACACCCGCCTTGCCGACATCGCCCGTCACCCGTTCATGATCGGAGTCGTAGCCGCGGTGCGTGGCCAGATCGAAGGCCACCGAAAGCCCACGCTGCCCTGCGGCGAGGTTGCGGCGATAGAACGCATTCGATTCCTCCGCGGTCGAGAAGCCCGCGTATTGCCGGATCGTCCAGGGCTGCATCGCATACATCGTGCTGTATGGCCCGCGAAGGTACGGAGGAATTCCAGCAGCGTAGTCGAGGTGTTCAAGTCCAGCGAGATCCTCGCGCGAATAGAAGTTCTTAATCGCGATGTGTTCGGGCGAGATCCATTCTTCGGTTTCGGGCGCTGTCGCCTTCGTCGCCCGAGGCTTCCAGTCGATATTTGGAAAATTTGGGCGCATGGTTAGCTTTTGATTCCCAGCCTTTCCTGCCACTTTGATAACACTGCCACCGCGTCGCTTCTCATGTGCACAAAGTCCGCAATCCCAGCGTGCAGGAGCGCTTCAGAGTTTTCAGGGTTTCCCGCAACGATGACGGGCGTTGCGCGGCCCAATGCTTTCAGGGTCGACATCAGCTCCGCCGTCAGTCCGACATGTTCGGCGTCGGCGCTGCAGAGCACAATCAGGTCCGTGTCGGCGGTCGCAGCGTCCTCAGTTTTCTTGAAGCGCCTGGTCACAATTTCGAATCCGGCGCACGAAAAAAAGTTGGCGGCAAAGGTCGAACGCGCTGCGCGCATTTTCAGGTCGCCCATTTCCGCCAAGAGTACTCGTGGCGTTTTGCCACCTCCAGATATATGACGTTCGGTGCGCGAGCGCATCTCGTCAAAGGCTTGCGTACCGCGTTGCGTCACTCGCATTCTGACTGTATCAACACGGAACAGTGCTTCCTCGGCGGGATTGGCGAAATGATTGGTTCCGATGAACAAGCGCCGGCGCCGCGCCACTGCAGCTTGGCGCGCTACCAACGATCTCTGCAGAACTTCGGAGATGGCACCAGCGGCCAGCGCCTTCAGGTATCCTCCGCGCGCTTCGATCTCCTGCATCGTCTTCCAGGCGCCACGTGCAAAATGGTCCGTGATCGCTTCGAGATAGTACGACCCGCCGCCCGCATCGGCAACACACCCAAGCCAAGCCTCGTATTTCAGCAGCAATTGAGTATTCCGCGCGAGACGCCTGCTGGATTCGTCAGGTTGCTTGTAGCATGCGTCGTAAGGCGCCACCATCACGGAATCGGCACCGCCCAGCACCGCGGCCATTGTCTCAGTTGATGCACGCAGAATATTCACATGCGGACTGTAGACGGTTTTGTTCCACCGCGAAGTGCGTGCAGCGATACGCGCTCGGGCGGCCTGCTCCGTACCGCCAAACCGCTCCACGACGCGAGCCCAAACCATTCGGAATGCGCGCAGCTTGGCGATCTCGAAGAAATAATTCGCACCTATGGCAAAGCTGAATTCGACGGCAGAGGCTGCGTTGCCTGCAGTCACTCCGCGCTCGTCCATTGCTCCGAGGAAATCCACTGCGGCGGCAAGCGCGAATCCGATCTCTTCGATCGAGGTCGCCCCCGCTTCTTCCAGCGTCTCACCACGAATTGAAAACGGAATGAATCCTGCGAGCGCTACTTTGATGACCTCCGCGGCGAAGTCTACATCAGCCAGTGGGTCGCATCCGGCGGAAATCTCCGCGGTGTTTTGGCCACTGTTGGTGCGCACGAGGAGATGGCGGATCAGTTGTTTATCGGGGTACGCAAAATGCAACGGGATCTCGTGGAGATTCGCGAGCAGGGCTTCAAGTTCCGTTGCGCTTTGAACCAAAACTCTGCTGAATGCGATTTCCTCCGCTCCGCCGGCCAGCGCGGCGCGTGCTGCGACATTCGCCTCAGCCACGTCGATTGCGTCAATGTCTTCGCGGATTCGCCAATCGCCCGAAGTGCGGTTGCCGCGCCGAAATGGAAAAGTGCCTGGCGCGGTATCGAGGCACGATATGCCCTTCAGATCCTCTGCGCGGTAGTAGGGCTTGATCGCCAGCCCTTCTTCCGTATGCCATATTAATTTCTTTTCGTAATCAGCACCCTTCAAATCCCGCGCAATCGCCGCTTCCCACGCTGCAGTCGTCACCGGCGGAAAATCTCTGAGCAGCTGTTCAGTCGCCATCTCGCTTCACTCGACCCCGGGGTATTCGACCATCTCGATCAGGAACCCGAATGCTCCTTCGGCCTTCGATTTGGGATGGACGAAAAAGACAGTTGTTCCGCGCGACCCCTTGCGCGGAGCTTTGTCGATGAGATGAAATCCTTCGGCCTGCATCGCCGCGAAGGCGCGGTCTGCGCTTTCTACTCGGAATGCCACATGCGCGAAGCCACCCCGCCCGCCGTTCCTGTCGATGAGTTTTTGAACCGGTGATTCGGAGGTGAGCGGCTCCAGCAACTGAATCAGGCTCGGCCCGCTGCCGATTTCAAGCAGCGCCTCACGCACCTGGTCATTCCCAAGCACTTCTTCGCGGTGAATCTCTTTGAAGCCTAGCGATTCATAGGCTCGAACCTGGCCATCCAGTTCGCCATGCTTTACTGCAATCGCAACATGATCGACAAACTTAACGCCGGGAACATGTTTCAATTCGTCTTGCAGTTCGTTCATCTCGACCTTTCGATCCGACTGATGCGCGAGTCCGCTCTCGACTTCCTTACTCGAACTCAATCAACACCTGATCCAACTTGACAGGATCTCCCTCGACAACATGCACTCTGTTTACTGTTCCAGCGCGCGGAGCCGTTACATGCGTCTCCATTTTCATCGCTTCCAGAACGAGTAACAGTTGGCCGGCTTCTACGGCTTGTTCTGGCGTCACATTTACCTTGATCACCAAACCCGTTACAGGGCTGCGACCAACATTCCCGGCGGCGTCCCAGGCGCCACCAGGGTGAATTTGAACCTGTCCTGCGGTTGGCAATGCCGCCTGGTGTGGCGCGCACATCGGTAGCTCCGGGCTTTCGTCATCTTCCAGAACCGCTACATCGACAGCGTACGCATGACCGTCAATCGTGATTTGAAGCTTCAACGTGCCGTTTCCCTTCTCGAAGAGCTCTATCGCTCATCCTCTCGATCGCAAATTGTGTGAAGTCTGCACAATCACGCGTCCCTGCTGCGCCCACGCTCCCGCTGTGTCCTGCGCCGCCAATGACTGCCCAGAGCGAATCCGCGCTTCTTTGCCAAGGAATGCCGTCGCGGCCGCGGTGATCGCCACCAGTGTTTCCGGTTTCATTGATTCACTCGCCGCACCGGCCATATTTTCTGCCGCTCCGGAGATCGCAAGCACGTCGTCGGCCTCAGCCCGCGCCGGCTGCGACGGCGCGAGTTCGGCCACAAGTGCCTGCAGGGCCTCGATTTTCGTTGCCAACGCTCGCAGTTGTCTCTGAGTCTCCCGTTCACGCTCACTCGCCGTTCGCCTGATGACCCGCGCCAATCCGGCATAGACGGCAGCGCAACCCGCTCCAACCAACAGCGTTGCCACCGCCAGGTCTGTCCATTGCACTTTCACGCTGCCTCCTTTTGGGGTCCCCGCAATCTGTCTTCGCCGCTCGAGTTACGTTTCACAGCGGAATCAATCCGTGCTTCTTCTGGGGCCGCAGTTCGCGCTTGCCGTGCAGCGATTCCAGCGCGCGCGCCAAGTATTTCCGGGTCTCCGCCGGCGAAATGATGTCGTCCACGAGTCGCCGTCCAGCGGCCACGTAAGGATTCGAAAATGTCTCGCGGTAATCAGCCACAAGTTCTTTGCGGCGCTCCACCTTATCATCAGCCGCATCAATTTCACGCCGGAATACGATTTCAGCGGCGCCCTCGGCCCCCATGACGGCGATCTCCGCCGTTGGCCACGCTGCTACACGGTCTGCGCCCAGGCCCTTCGAGCACATGGCGATATATGCCCCGCCGTATGCTTTGCGCAGAACTACGGTAATCTTGGGCACCGTCGCCGCCGAGTAGGCGAACAGCAGCTTGGCTCCGTGGCGGATGATTCCGCCGCGCTCCTGCTCCACGCCAGGCAGGAATCCCGGCACGTCGACAAATGTGAGCAACGGAATATTAAACGCGTTGCAGAAGCGAACGAACCGTGCCGATTTGTCCGACGCGTCGATATCGAGCGCGCCGGCCAAAGCGCACGGCTGGTTGGCAACGATACCGACGGGCCGTCCGGCAAGGCGTCCGAATCCGATGACAATATTCGAGGCGAATTCCGGCTGAATCTCAAGAAAATCCTCGTTGTCCACCACACGCACGATGACATCGCGCACGTCGTAGGCAACCTTTGGATCGACAGGGACAGCGTCGTTCATGCTGGAGTCGGACTTTACCTTGCCGTTGAAGGGCATCCGCGGCGGATCCTCGAGGTTGTTCGACGGCAGATAGCTCAGGAGGCGCCGGCAAAGCGCGATGGCATCATCGTCGTCGCGTGCGATGAGATGCACGACACCGGAATAGTGCATCTGTGACTGCGGGCCGCCCAAATCCTCCGCGCTGACTTCCTCGCCCGTGACCTGCTTGATGACCTGCGGCCCGGTGATGAACATCCGAGCATGCTGTGTCTGAATTACGAAGTCGGTCAGCGCCGGGCTGTACGCCGCTCCGCCCGCGCAGGGCCCACAGATGAGCGAGATCTGCGGCACCATCCCAGACAGCATCACGTTTTGGTAGAAGACCCGCGCGTACCCGGCGAGGCTGTCAATCCCTTCCTGTACGCGCGCACCGCCCGAGTCGTTGATAAAGACGAACGGGCTGCCTGTCTTCTGGCTCATGGTCATCATTTCGGCCACTTTGTTGCAGTGAGTCTCGCCCGCGGCTCCGCCAGCCACCGTAAAATCCTGGCTGGCCAGGTGAATGAGACGCCCGTCGATCGACGCGCATCCTGTCACGACGCCATCGGCGGGCAACTCCCTCCCCGCCATTCCGAAGTAGGTTGCGCGGTGCCGGCAAAAAAGGCCGATCTCCTCAAAGCTGCCCTTGTCCACCAGCCGGTCTACTCGTTCACGCGCTGACAGCTTGCCGGTTGCGTGCTGCCGCGCAATCCGATCTTTGCCGCCGCCCAACTCCAGTTCCGCACGTTTCTCTTCGAGCTCAATAATCTTTTCGTTGATCGTCTTCTTCTTTGCGACCTCTTCGGCAAGCATTCGAACTCCTGGGGTAAATGGCTGAATCACTTATGCGCTGTTTGATTAGGTGCGAATCCGGCGCGTTGTTGCACATCTGCACCGTCGCAATTCTAGGTCTGAAGAGGACGGTCAAGATGTGATCCGCTTCACTCCTCATAGAGGGCCGGGAACACGAGGCAAAGACGCCAAATGCCACAGTCGGCGTGACTTCAGGATGGAAGATTTTGCAGGAAGCCGTACGAAAAGATGACGGCAGAGCTGCCGGCGGGACCGGAGGTCCCAGATGCAAGGCGACTACAAGCTATTTATTTCCAGCTAGATATGGTGTTCGGCGCGCGCCCATAGGAGGCGCGCGTCACGCAGACCTACGAGAACCGCGTCCGTCGCCACAACAGCGTCCCGACCAGTCCGAGTGGGATCATCGTGCCCAGAATCAGCACGATCATCCATGGCATGCTGACGTAGATGTGTTGTGCGCGCGTGCCCAGCGCGAGCCATACAAAGATGCCGGCGGCAACCAGCATGATGACAAGTTCCCACCAGCGGCGCTGCTGCTTGTCGTCGGCCAGCGGATCGTTGCCCGCAACCACGGCGGCGACGCTGTCACTGTTCAGGCCGTAGCGGTTGCACTCCCGGTGCATCGCTCGATCCCAGTGTTCCTTCTCTGATGGGGCCGGCTCGGCCATGCTGATCGAAATCGCGCCGAGGATCATGATGGTCGATCCGACAAGAATCAGCAGCCTGCCGCTCGTGGTGACGCTTGTAAATTCACCAAACACCAGCGCGCCCCACGCCAATCCCCAGAGCTGGTTTGTGTTCGAGAGAGGAATGCCGCGCCCGATGCCGATGTACTTGGCCGCGTATTGCTGGAACAGGTCTCCGATGACCCAGCAGAATCCGCCTAGGAACGGCCAGAAGAGCATGGGCCGCGCGCGATGCAGCTCCGCAAGGAGAGGACTAATGCCGCCCGTGTTGATGGCCGTGAGCAGAGTGACAGTGCCCAGCTCGCCAAAGGTGAAGATGGTGACGAAAGAAAGCGGATTCATGCCGCTGATGTACGCCTTGCGGTAGGGAATGTACATGGTGCCGAGCAGAACACCAGCGCCCAGCGCGGCGATAATGCCAATCGTGGCCCTGCCTGGCGCTCCCGAATTCTGCTGTGCCGTGGCGATGGCCAGCACGGCCGCGCCAAAGACAATTGCGCCTGCGCCGCCAATCACTTTAGCCCAATCCTTGGCCTGCGATCCGCGTAGCTCTTTGAAGAGCAAGCATCCCCAAAACAAGCCGACAAGGCTGTTTGTGTTCCATAGAGGAAACGCAATGGCCAGGCCCACGTTGCGCACAGCAAAAATGGTGAGCGTGTTCGCCACAGCCCACAACATTCCGCCGAGAAGAGCCCATACGATCAAGTGCGGCTTTTCGCGCAGATCGGTGAAGAGGAACCCAGTGCCCTTGAGCAACGTGGGTACCGTCCAGCGCGCCACAAACGCGCCCATCACCATGCCCATCGAAATGATGAACGGAGAGAAGCCCACCGTCACGAGCTTAGTTGGCGCCTCTGCGCTGCCCAGCCACACCGCTGCCGCCAGGCCGCAGAACACACCCAGCTTATGCAACGAGATTGTCGACCGCACTGAAGCGGTGGTCGCATTGGTGCTCATTCGCTCACCTCAACGTCATCAGTAACGCGATTCCCAGAATCAGCACCACGACGGGCACCCAGAGATGCACGTCGGTCAGAATCTCGACAAAGTTCGAACGCTTCAAGCAGATACCTCTCTGAGCAAGACCGGCCGATGCTCGTCGTACGATTTGCGCGCTGCCAGAGCCATCACCACTGGAATACGTCCGTCGATGCCTGTGACTGGCGTAGGTTTCCCCGCCAGCACTGCTTCGGTGAAGGCCTTAAGCTCCAGCGCAAAACTTTCGGTGTAGCGGTCCATGAAAAAGTTCAGCGGCAGATCAGTGTAAATAGATTTGCCGGTGCTGACTATGGCTTCGTTGGGAAAGCGGTTCTCGGTGGCGATTTTGCCTTTACTGCCCAGGATCTCAGCGCGCTGGTCATAGCCGTAGGCTGCCTGGCGGCTGTTGTCGATGGTGCCGATCGCCCCGCTGCGGAATCGTAGCACGATGAGTGCCGTATCCAGATCGCGGGCTTCGCCGATTGCGGGATCGACCATAACGCCAGCGGCCGTGTAAATCTCTTCGACTTCGTCGCCCATGAGGAATCGCGCCATGTCGAAGTCGTGAATCGTCATATCGAGAAAGATACCGCCGGATGAGCGGATGTATGCGATCGGGGGCGGCGCCGGATCGCGGCTGATGATGTGGAGCAGGCGTGGCACACCAACCTCGCCATTGACTACGGCCTGCCGCACGCGCGCAAAGTTGGAGTCGAAGCGGCGATTAAACCCGATCTGAAGTTGCACGCCGGCCTGTTGCACGGCCGCCAATGCCACATCGATCTTTTCGAGGCTGAAGGCGATGGGCTTTTCGCAGAAGATATGCTTGCCGGCTTCAGCTGCCTTCACAATCAGCTCAGAATGCGTGGCCGTTGGGGAGCAGATGAGCACGGCATCGATCGAGGGGTCGCCGAGAATTTCCTCTGCCGTTGCGGCCACTTTGGGAATATTGCACCGCGCTGCCACTGCCTGCGCGGCTTCAACACTTACATCGCCGATCGCCGCAATCTCAGTCTCGGGCAATCGAAAAGCCAGCGTTTCCGCATGAACGCGCCCAATGCGCCCAGCTCCAATAATTCCGAAACGAAGTTTCTGTCCGCTCATCGAAATGCAGCTCCTGGCTTTTAGCGTCCTGGCAATTGGCCTTTCTCCGAGGCGAATCCACGGGGCTACCGACGGACAAGCGAAGAGCTGGTGCTAATAGCCAGGAGTTGTTCTAGGCAAAATTCGACTCAATGGAACGAATGTATTCGCGGTTCCGGGCCGCACTTGCTTTCGGAGTTCCCATGCCGGGCAGAATGTCCTGCTCGACCAACGCGTAGCCTTTGTAATCTCGAGCGCCGAGCCAGTGCAGCAGGGCAGGGAGGTCGATGCAACCCTTACCCAGTTCCGGATAAAGGCCATGACGCATCTGCGTGAAGTAGTCCCACTGTTTTTCGCGAGAGCGGCGCGCCACATTCGGATCAATGTCTTTGAGATGGATGTACCAGATGCGCTCTTTGAAGCGGTTCAGCGCTGCAACTATATCGATGTCCTCGCTGCCGGTGCCGTGCACATAGTGGCCGCTGTCAAACACCAGGCCGAGGCGGTCGGGATTTGTCAGTTCGAGCAGCGTCGCGATCTCGTCCGGTGTCTCAACGTAGCCGGCGCAGTGATGATGGAACACTGTGCGCAGCCCGGTCTCATCGAACACACTGCCCGCGATCCTGTCGGCACCCTTGGCGAAGGTCTTCCACTCGTCCTTGCTTAGTCCCTCGCTGGCCGTGATGCGGCCTGCCATCCTGGTGCGCGCGGGGTCGGTTCCGTTGTCGTCAGAAAGAACGAGGTGGGGTGCCTGTGTCGTGGCAACCGCGGCAATCAGCTTGGCTGTCTTTACGGCCATTGCCACGCCGGCGGCATGGGCTGCCGGGTTCTTCATTGCCACGGGAACAAATGCGCCCAGCATGACTATGTTGTTGCGCTTCGCAAGCTCTTCGCTCAGCTGTGCTGGATCGGTGGGCATAAATCCCCAATCGCCCAGTTCTGTTCCGGTATAGCCCGTCTCCACCAGCTCGTCGAGCATTTGGTTAAATTTGATTGCCTTGCTCTTGTCTTGATTCTCCAGCAGTCCCCACGAACATGGCGCGTTGCCCACCAACAGCTCTTTCATTCGTTCTCCTTGCCTGGGCTTGAAGCCTTCAGCTATCGGCTTTCATCATCGATTCGCGACAGCTCAATCGGGAGGATGCTCCGCTCTTCTGTGGAAAGCGGAGATCTAAAACTTTCGGCTCCACTCTCTGGGCCAGCGTTCCACAACGACCTTGGTCTGCGTATAGAACTCCACCGCATGATGCGCCTGAGCGTGCAGGTCGCCGAAGAAGCTCTCGCCCCACCCGCTGAAGGGGAAGGTCGACATGGGCGCGGCCACACCCACGTTGATGCCGACGTTGCCCGCGCTCACTTCATAGCGGAAGCGACGGGCATTTGCGCCGTCGGTGGTGAAGATGCAGGCCATGTTTCCGTAGGCGCGTCCGTTGACGAGTGCGATTGCCTCTTCGATGGTTTGCGCGTGAATGAGGCTCAGTACGGGTCCGAAGATCTCGGTTCGCGCGGTTTCCGAATCCGGCGGAACGTCGTCGAGAACCGTCGGCAGAACAAAGTATCCGTCCTCGTAGCTGTCCACTTTGCGGCCGCGCCCATCCACCAGAATCCGCGCTCCGGCTTGTTCGCCCTTGGCGATAAGCCCCTCGATGCGCGCCTTGCTTTCGGCAGAGATCACAGGGCCCATCTCAATGCCCGGCGCCGCACCGTAGCCCGTCTTGCGGTTCGAGGCAGCCGCGGCAATCTGCTCAGTGAATTTTGACCTTCCGTCGCCCACCGTGATGGCAACAGATGCAGCCAGGCAGCGCTGCCCCGCGCAGCCGAATGCCGAGTCCGCCAGAATCCGCGTCGTCATCTCGAGGTCGGCATCGGGCATTACCACGACAGGATTCTTTGCTCCGCCCTGGCATTGCGCGCGTTTGCCGTTGGCGGCGGCGCGGCTGTAAATGTATTTCGCTGTTGCCGTCGATCCAACGAAGCTGATCGCTCGAATTCCAGGATGATCGAGAATGGCGTTTACGGCATCGCGTCCGCCGTTGACAAGCTGAATGACGCCGGGCGGGAATCCCGCCGCTTCAATCAGGCTGAAGATCTTCTGCGACGTGATTGGCACGCGTTCCGAGGGTTTGAGGAGGAAGCAGTTACCGGCCGCGACTGCGTAGGGCATGAACCAGAAGGGAATCATGCCCGGGAAATTGAATGGCACGATCGCCGCCGCGACTCCCAATGGTTGCCGGATCATATGCTCGTCGATGCCGGGCGC
>CAZKJB010000040.1:0-18135 GCA_964552975.1 uncultured Occallatibacter sp.
CAAGTCGTAAAGCGACTGCGGGACGCTGCTTTTCAAACTGGCTCACGCCCCTCAAGAAATCCGGGTCCCATTTGCATAGAATTTCCGCCACTTGGCGCACGATGGTCTGGTGGCTGAGGCAATGGCAACCTCATCCCATAGCTGCGTTTTCTCTTGAGTCCACCGGAAAAATCCGCTTCACGTCGCTCTCCAATTCGTTTTTTCAGCAAAAAACTGACGCGCTCCTTTCCAATAAGTCTTTTTTTATCAACACAACATTCCGTTTTTTGTCTACTCTTCGAATAATAGAACCCCTCAAAGACGCCCCGAAAATGCCCTATTCTTGCCGATTTCTCAAGCCAAATCGGCCTCCGGCGCCCGACTAAGGGATTTCGGCGCACCGGAAGGTCGCTTCAGCACACCTCGCTTGCCTTGTGGGAATTGCGTCGCTCAAATGCTGCTAGAATTCTCCTTTTCCGGACCTTCGCACCCAATCAGCTTCCTCAAAAGAAAGCCTGAACCGTGCCTCAAGAAACCGCGCCCAAATCCGTAACTTACGCAGACGCTGGCGTCGACCTCCGGCGAGGCGAACACGCCAAGGAGCGTATCAAGTACCTGGCGCAGAAGACCTTCAACCGCAATGTGCTGGGAGGAATCGGTAGCTTTGGTGCGCTGTTCCGGCTTGACCTGCAGCGGTGGAAGAACCCTATCCTGGTCAGCTCAGCCGATGGTGTGGGGACGAAGCTCAAAGTTGCCTTCGAACTGGGCCTGCATCAGACCGTTGGCGCTGACCTGGTAAACCACTGCGTCAACGACATTGCGGTGCAGGGAGCAACGCCTCTCTTTTTTCTGGATTATCTGGCGACAAGCAGCCTCGATCCCGATGTGACCGAGAGCGTGGTCAGCGGGATGGCCGATGCCTGCCGGGCGAACGCCTGCGTTTTGATTGGTGGCGAGACGGCGCAGATGCCCGGCTTCTACGCCGATGGCGAATACGACCTCGCTGGTTTTATCGTGGGCGCGGTCGACCGCGAAAAGATGATCACCGGCGCGGGCATCAAGGCCGGCGATGTGCTTATCGGGCTCCCTTCCACCGGCCTTCACACGAATGGCTACTCGCTGGCCCGCAAGCTCCTCTTTGAAGTGGGCCGATACAAGCCCACGCAATACGTAACGGCGATCAAGGAGAAAGCCGGCGCCGCGCTTTTGAAGACGCATCGCAGCTACTTGCATGTGATTGAAAAGCTCGTGGGGGCTGGCCTCACCACCGGCATGGCCCACATCACCGGCGGCGGCATCACTGAGAATCTGCCGCGTATCCTTCCCAAGGCTGTCACGGCGCAAGTGGAAATCGGTTCGTGGCCTGTCCTTCCCATTTTTGAGCATCTCCGGGAGCTCGGCAACGTGCCGCAGGAAGAGATGATGCGCACCTTCAACATGGGCATCGGGCTCATCGCGGCCATACCGGCGGCCAAATTCACGCGCGCCAGGAACCTTCTGGACCGTGCCGAAGAGAAGTTTTATGTGATCGGCCGCGTTGTAAAGGGCGAGCGCCGGGTGCAGTACACGTAGTGAGCGCAAGCAGCAGACAGCAGCAAACAGGGGGACGCGCCGGTGTACACGCAAGAGGGACGGCGGCCGAAAGCTGTAAAACAGAGCCTTCTGGTTCTTCTTGACTTCGCCTGTGCGTTCGGTTGTGGTTTTGCTGCATTTCGAGTCGCCCCACCCAAGCCGCCATGGGACCATCTGATGGTTCTTCGGGCAGTGGTTTTTATCGTCCTGCTGGTTGCTACGATCTATTTCTACCAGCGAGGATTGCGTCTGGCATTCAGAATCCAAAGCGACCGAGAAGCCGAGTATTACGCCAGAACAGCACCGATGAGTCTCGGGCTCGATGTAAGAGAGACGGATTCCCGCGAGCAGGTCGATGACGGCGAGATCTGATACCGCGACCCAATCACAGCTGAAGCTCGGCATTCTGCTTTCCGGCCGCGGCTCCAACTTTCTCGCAATCGCCCAATCCATCCGCGAAGGCCGTTTGCCCGGCGTAGAAATCGCGATCGTCATCTCCAACGTCGCCGAAGCCGGCGGCGTCACCGCTGCGGCTCAACTAGGGCTGCCGCACGCGGTGCTGGTCTCCAAGGGCCACAAGCGTGCGGAGCACGACGCCGACGTAATCGCCTGCCTCAAAGCGCATGGAGTCAATCTGGTTTGCCTGGCCGGCTACATGAGGCTGCTGTCAAAGGAATTCGTCGCCGCGTTTCCCGATCGTGTCCTCAACATCCATCCGTCGCTGCTTCCAGCCTTTCCCGGTCTCGATGCGCAGGAACAGGCCCTTCATTACGGCGTGAAAGTGACTGGATGCACCGTGCACTTTGTCGACGAAGAACTCGACCATGGCGCGATCATCGTCCAGCGAGTCGTTCCGGTTCTGGAGACAGATGACTCCCGCTCCCTGGCAGATCGCATCCTCGTTGAAGAACATCTGGCCTACACCGAAGCAATTGCGCG
Organism: uncultured Occallatibacter sp.; assembly: GCA_964552975.1. GTDB lineage: Bacteria > Acidobacteriota > Terriglobia > Terriglobales > Acidobacteriaceae > Telmatobacter. Next base: position 2,491 of record CAZKJB010000040.1, read on the forward strand.
CGTCGCCGGCGGGGCGTACGAGGTGCGAGGCCGGCGGTACGTGAAGAAGTAGAATTACACGGCGCGAGATCCAGCCCGCAACATCTGAAAATGTGCCTCGAGGCGTTGCGGATTTTGCCTCCAGACTTCGCATGTCAAGAGAGCCCACGCGTAATTTTCTTGCAACTGGATTGTTTTCAGCGATTCACGCCCGGCCGCATTTTGCAGGCAATTAACCGCCAATTGTCTAGCCTTATACATAGTCAGACAGTCGATCCGCTGCGGCGAACCACCAGCGTATGGGTACGCCCGCTCGCGTGCGGCTCTCCACTTCACTTGCACAGTTGAACGGTATGCAGGAGCTTCCAGACGAGAAGCTGTTGGGGACCGATGCGGGCGGGTGGCGCCGGGCCGCGTGTCGTGGCGGATCGCTTGTCTGCGCTGAGCGGCGCCTGCTGCCGGGTGTTGGGCCGAGACCACGGAGACATCCGTCCACGGGCTCGCTCGCGAATCTGCGCGGGGCTGGCGGCTTCTATCGCGTCAGCCCTGCGTCGCAAGAGACCGCGCCGCAATGGCGAAGATCGAACTGAATCCCGCGCACACAATCGAAAGTCGCGGATCGAAGGAGCGAGCTTTATGAGTTTCATCTCGAATATCTGGAATCATCCCAAGACGTCTGCGGCGGGATTGCTGATCGCAGTGGCGAGCATAACCGAAGTTTTGTCGCAGCAAGGTGTAAGCCTCGGCAAGGTGGGAACCGGCACGGTAGTCTCGCTGGCAAGCGCCTTAGCCACGGCGCTGCTGGGCCTGTTGGCCAAAGATCCTGAAACCGCAACCTGCCCGCAAGCTTGCAAGCCGGGAAGCACGGCGAAGTTGAGCGCGTGGCTGCTGATTGCGTTGCTTGTCCCGTTGCCGTGGATGGAGGGCTGCAACGCCGCCACCGTGGCGCAGGACATCGTCAACTGGACGCCATCACTGCAGAGCGCGGTGGCCACAGTTGACTCGACCGCGGCGCTGCTTGCCCCGGCCGATGCGCCAATTTTTTCTGCAGCAACGGCCGGTTTTGACGCTGGCACCAATCTGCTGGTTTCGCAGGCAAAGGCGTACCTTGCCAATCCTTCGGCCAGCACTCTGGCGAAATTGCAAGTCCAGATTGTGACCCTTCAGCAGCAAGTGAATGCCGCGCTGCTACAGACGGCAAGAATAGTGAATACGGCAAGCCAGCAACATGCGCTCGCGGCGATTCAGGCTGTGGGCACAATTGTCACCGCGATCCTGTCGCTGGTCCAGTCGATTTCAAGCAACGCACAAGTTGCGCAATTGGCATCGCAGTCCGGCATCAAGCTGGCCGCGGTTGAGCCCTACCTCGACAACTCAGAGGCGGCAAGCATTGTTGCCGTCCACTACGGCGAACCGGTGGCGATCGCCCGCATGCAGGTTGCCGAGGCCCAGCAATACGCAATCAACGCTGGTTTCTAGTCGGGCCAGATACAAAACGGGCCGTCAGCATCAGCAGGCGGCCCGACTTCTCGTTTATCGCTCGGTTCGCATCAACTTCATACCGCCGATTCCGCCTAGGTATTCGTGTCCCGCGCTTCTCCCAAAATCAACTTGAGTGTCATCTTCCGGTTTCCGCGCAGAACCGTCACGCTGATCGTGTCGCCTGCCTGATGCTTGTCCATGATCGCGTTGATGTCCTGAGGATCGGCCACTTCCTGGCCGTCGACAGCAGTGATAAGGTCGCCGCCGAGCATGATGGGAGTGTTGCCCACGTAAGCTTGCTGATTGCCTCCGTGCAGGCCCGCACGCTCGGCCGCACCGCCAGGCAGCACGCGCTGAATCAGCACTCCCTGATCCGCCGCAAGACCCATCTGCGAGGCCAGATCCGGTCCAATGGCATACGAAACGATCCCCAGCGAAGGCCGTTTCACACGCCCATAGCGGATAAGATCGCCAAGCGCGGCTTTGGCTGTGTTGATGGGAATGGCAAAGCCGATGCCGGAGCTTTGGTCGGCGCCGTTCGAGGCAATCATCGTATTAATACCGATGACCTCGCCGCTCGAGTTGAGCAACGGACCGCCCGAATTGCCGGGATTGATGGCCGCATCGGTCTGAATCGCGTCTTCAATCGGCGCGCCGCTTTCGCTGCGAATCGGTCGGATAGCGCTGATGATGCCGCGCGTCATGGTTCCGCTCAGGCCGAATGGGTTGCCGATGGCGTAGACCTTCTGGCCGACGTTCAGTTGCGATGAGTCAGCCAGCGTAACCGGCTGCAGGTCAGGCGCGTCCACTTGCAGCAGCGCCAGGTCATGGGTCTTGTCAGCGCCGATCACCCTGGCCGGATAGCGGTGCTTGTTCGAGAGCTGCACCTCAACACCCTTGTTGGGATTGGCGCCCTCAACCACATGAAAGTTCGTAAGAACGTGGCCGGCTTTATCAAGAACGAAGCCCGAGCCCTGGCCCTGTTGCGGCACGGTGCCGTAAAAAAAGTCAAAAACCAGCGTTGTTGAAGTGATGTTGACGACCGAAGGCAGCACCTTTTTATAGATCGCAATATTGTTCTGCTCCTCGGCATCGTAAGCCGGCGAAGCGTGCGCTTCTTTCAGTTCAAGCGGAGCGTCGCTCCCGTCGGGCCTGCTCAGCAACGGGCGGCCGGCCGAGAAACTTGGCGGAAGGTGCGTGGTGAGAAACCAGAATCCGCCCACCAGCAGCAAAACGATCAAAAGAATACGGCTTAATCTCATGGTCTTAATCTCATGGTCTTAATCTCATTGCTCGGAGACCTGAAAAACCTTCCTCACTCTTTTACGGCTTTGGCAGCGCGAAGTTCCCCCAGGGGCGGACGCAGGCCATCCCCTTATTTTAGAGACAATTTCTGCTGCAAATTGTTGCTCTCCGCCTGCAAGCGCGGCCAAAGCGCAGCCACCTGGGCCCGCAGCCCGTCCATATCGCCTGAATTATCAAGAACATAATCGGCCTGGGCGGCCTTCTCTGTATCGGGAAGCTGATGCGCCAACCGATTGCGTGCGTCGGCCTCGATCGCAGCCCGGTCTATGCCCGAAAGCCCCCCGCCACCGCCCGAAGTCACGACCCGGGCGGCGTAGCGCGCGATTTTGACCTCGTCCGGCGCAGTCACAACGATGACACGGTCCATGCGGCGGCGCCAATCTGCCAACAGTCCGTCGTTCTCTCCGCGTGCAAGAGCATCGCGCACCAGCTCGAAGATCAGCGCAGACTCGATGACCGCGACCGCCTTTGGATCGCGCGCAATCACTTCGCCGAACCAGTGCCTCTGTGCCTCGATCACCGGCGGATGCACAATCGCATTCAGTTCCTGCAGGCGTCCCTTGCGAAAGGCCATCTCGGCCAGCCACGCGCGATCAAGATGGCCGTCAGCTTTCACCACTTCCGGTCCGAAGTGATGGACGATCTCAGAGTAGACTTCGCTCCCGGGTTCCATCAGCGCGCGGCCCAGCGCATCTGCCTCAATCACCTGAGCGCCTAGCTCGCGCAGCATCGCGGCCACAGTGCTTTTGCCGCTGCCCAGGCCGCCCGTTAGACCCACACGCAGCATCGGCTATAGACCCCGCCGCATTTTGGCGGCATGCACGGTGTTCGCCATCAGCATGGCAATCGTCAGCAAGCCCACGCCGCCTGGAACAGGAGTGTAGGCGCCCGAGACCTCGAACGCCTTCGGATCGATGTCGCCCACGATCGTCGACCCGCGCTTGGCAAAGGTGGCTTCGCGCTTGGCGTCACCCGCGAAAAACCGATCGAATTCGTCGCGGGTCGTGAGCCGGTTAATGCCAACATCAATCAGCGTGGCTCCCGGCCGCACCATCTCCGGTGTGATGAATCCCGCCCGCCCAATCGCCGCTACCAGAATATCTGCCTGCCGGGTAATCGCGCCAAGGTCTCTCGTCTTTGAGTGGCAGATGGTCACAGTCGCATTCTGATGAAGCAGCAGCATTGCCACCGGCTTGCCCACAATGTCACTGCGCCCTACAACCACGGCATGCTGGCCTGCGATTGGAATGTCGCTACGTTTCAAAATCTCAATAACGCCTGCCGGCGTACACGGCGCAAGTGCCGGCCGGCCCGCAAGCAAGCGCCCCGCATTCACGGGGTGAAATCCGTCCACGTCCTTCTCCGGGGCGACCGCATCAAGCAGCGCCTTGGAGTCAACTTGCGCAGGCAGCGGCAACTGAATCAGGATGCCGTCGATGTCTTCGCGAGCGTTCAATCCTGCCACCACATCGAGCATTTCTTCGGTGGTAACCGTCGCCGGAGGCGTAATCAGGTCGCTGTAAATGCCCAATTCGGCGCAGGCCTGCACCTTGCTTCGAACGTAGATCTCCGACGCTGCCACATGGCCCACCAGCACGGCCGCCAGGCCCGGTCGAATCCCAATGTTCGCCAGTGCACGAACCTCTTCGCCCACTTCCCGCTTGATGGCCGCCGCAATCGTTGCGCCATCCAGAATCTTCGGCATCTTTCGCTCCCAGAATTGATGGTATCGCCTGAACCCATCCAAGACGGGGATGGTGGGGCACGTCACACCGACCTGTGAGCAGGCTCACATACAGCTCTGTATCAAATCCCTAACTTCGTAGGTGTTGAGAGTGCGCCAAATCACATTAGTCATCACAACGGACCCACCCGGCGCGCGGCTGAGTGGAGACAGCGCTTCATGAAAGATGCAGTACATCTTTTCCGGTTTGCGGGGCTGTTCGTCATCGCTTTCATCGTGTTTTTGGTGGTGCGCGGCTACGTGGTTCCCAAGTCATTTGGCGAATACGGCCACTATCGCGCCGCGGCGATCGGCGAAATTGCGGCGCTCCCCGTGAAGTTCGCCGGCCACGACGCCTGCGAGAGCTGCCACACCGATATCGCAGACACAAAGTTGAAGGGGAAGCACGCGCACGTGAACTGCGAGGCATGCCATGGCGCGCTGGCCGTGCACGCCATCGATCCCACAGCGCTGACGCCGACGAAACCGGATACGGCCGTGCTGTGCATTCGCTGCCATACGGCGACGGCGGCCAAGCCCAAGGATTTTCCGCAGGTCGACCCAGCCGATCACTCGGGTGGAGCTCCTTGCCAGACCTGCCACAACCCACACAGCCCTGCCTTTGATCAGGGTCCCGCAGCTGCGCCGGCCGCAGGAGGAGCGAAGTGAACATCAGCCGACGTCATCTGCTTGTGCTATTGCCTGCGGCGGCCGTTGCCTGGAAATTCGTCCACGCTGGAACTCCGGAAGACTCGCCGAACTACCAGATGAGCGAGCACTGGTGGGGCATGTTAATCGACATCCCAAAGTGCATTGGGTGCGGCAACTGCGTGCGCGCCTGCCAGACGGAAAACGATGTGCCCGACGGTTTCTTCCGCACCTGGGTAGAGCGTTACAACGTTTCGGACGAGAATATGACGACCCCGACTGTGATTTCGCCAGACGGAGGCAAGGAAGGGTTTCCCATTGCCACGGAAGATGGCGAGAAATATTTCTTTGTTCCGAAGATGTGCAACCATTGTGCGGATTCGCCCTGTACGCAGGTTTGCCCGGTGGGCGCGACCTTCATCAGTCCGGATGGTGTGGTACTGATTGACCAGAAATACTGCCTTGGCTGCGCGTATTGCGTGCAGGCCTGCCCCTATGGCTGCCGCTACATCCATCCGGAGAAGAAAGTCGCCGACAAGTGTACGTTATGCTACCACCGCATCACAAAGGGACTGACGACGGCGTGCTGCGAGGCGTGCCCGACAGGCGCTCGGCAACTGGCCGACCTGAAGAACCCGAAGGATCCCATTCACAATTTTCTGAAGACTCATGCCGTGCAGGTGTTAAAGCCGCAGATGGCTACTGGGGCGAAGGCTTTCTATAACGGGCTGGATGGGTCGGTGCGGTAATCGAGCACCGATCAACTCGATCGCGTAACGGAAAGCTGATCAGTCAGGCAGAAACTGGACGAGCTGAAAGCTACGGGTTAAGAGCTAGGAGCTGGTTTTATGAACGGCGTTGAAGGTTACATGTATCCCAACGAAATCACGCTCTATTGGAGCGTGTTGATCGTTTTGTATCCATACATCACAGGACTGGTTGCGGGCGCGTTCATTCTTGCATCGCTGGTGCGCGTATTCCGGGTTGAAGCGGTGGCTCCCACCTACAGACTTGCACTGCTAACGGCATTGTCGTTCCTGCTGGTGGCGCCGCTGCCGCTGGTATTGCACCTGGGTCATCCATTCCGCTCGCCGGAGATGTACTTTACCCCCCACGACACCTCGGCGATGGCGATGTTCGGTTACGTCTACCTCTGGTACCTGATGGCTGTGCTGGTGTTTGAGATTTGGCTCGACTATCGCCAAGATATCGTGCTGTTGTCACAGCAATCGAAGGGTGTTCTGCGCCTGGTGTACAAAGTGATGACGCTGGGGTCGAGCAATATCAGCGAGCGCTCCCTATACATCGACGAGAGGGTTGGATGGATTGTCACGTTGGTAGGCATTCCCTCAGCCTTTCTGCTGCATGGCTATGTAGGCTTCATTTTCGGTTCAATCAAGGCCAATCCGTGGTGGTCGTCACCGCTGATGCCGGTGGTTTTCATTTTCTCCGCTATGGTGTCTGGGATTGCCGCGGTAATGCTGCTCTACATGGCGCTCACCAAGCTCCGCCGACAAAAGATCGACATTCGCTGCGTGGACACGATTGCAATGTACATGTTCTACATCTTCATCATCGATTTTAGCCTTGAGATGCTCGACTTGATCCACCGCATCTACGAAGCCGACGAGTCGTTTCGGAGCTTGAATTTCATGGCTCACACCAAGCTCTTCTTTTCGCAGATCGTGCTGCAAATCCTCCTGGGGACCTTGTTGCCGCTGATCCTCCTCTTCCTGACTCAGGTGGTTAAGTTCAAGGAGATCGTTCGTGAGCGTATGTATGTCGTCTCCGGATGCCTCGCACTCATCGGCATCTTTGCCATGCGCTGGAACGTGGTAATCGGCGGTCAATTGTTCTCAAAGAGTTTCCTCGGTTACACCACCTACAAGGTTGACCTGGTTACAAAGGAAGGACTGCTCGCCGCAGTCGGGTTGACGATCCTGCCGCTGTTCTTCTTGTGGGGACTCATGAAGTTGCTGCCTCCCTGGACAGCCACAAGTGCACACACAGCCGCCGCGGGAGACTGAGCGCGACACGGTCGCTGACGACCGGTGGTGAACATGAACGACCACGCCCTCGAACGGCTAGCGGAACGTCTGGATGAACTGGAAGAGCGAGTGTCCGTATTAGAACACCCGCCAGCAGCGCGCAAGTCCGATTCTTCACCGCACGCGGAGAGAATGCCTGAACCACCAGTCGCGCCCACTGCTCCGGCTACTCAATCAGGCAACGTATTTCCAGTCATGGGCAGGTCGATGCTGGGCGTTGCTGGTGCGTACCTGTTGCGCGCGCTGGCAGAAAGCGGCGCCGTGCCACGGATCGCCGTCGTGTCCGCAGGCATTGCATACGCGTTTCTCTGGCTGGTGTGGGCAGGGCTCGCGCGTAAAGGACCGCGGTTCAAGAGCTCAATCTATGCCTGCACTTCGGCGCTGATTCTCGCACCCATGCTGTGGGAGCTGACTCTGGACTTTCATCTTTTGCCGGCCTCAATCACTGCCGCCATACTGTGCGCATACGCCGCGGCCGCACTCGCGCTCGTGTGGAAACGTGAGATTGTTCCTGTTCTCCGCGTGAGTTGGATCGCCGCGGCGGGCCTTTCGCTCGCTCTGGCGATCGCATCGCATGCTTTGCTTCCGTTCGTCGCCGCGCTGCTGGGGCTGGCCATGTTGAGCGATTTGGTCCCGGGTCGCGATCGCATGCCGGAGATTCGCTGGCTGGTTGCGCTGGCCACCGATGCGGCGATCTGGATCCTGATCTATGTCTATTTCAACCCGCAGAGCGCGCACCCTGATTACCCGCAACTGAGCCGGGTCGCGCTTGTTGCGCCGGGCGTGGTGGTCTTCGCCCTTTTTGGCGCCAGCACAATTCTGCAGACAGTCGCGCGGCGCGTGCGTATCACGGCGTTCGCAGTCGTGCAGACCACGATTGCGTTCTTCCTGGCTGCTGTGAGCATTGCGGATTTCGCGCCGGCATCGAGCGGGACGATCCTGGGGATCGCCTCCCTCGTGTTGGCGGTTGCCTGCGCGGCAGCGGTATTCCTGGTATTTGCAGACGCCGAACAGGCGCGGAGTCGGGCCGTATTCTCGGCGTGGTGCGCGGCGCTCTTGCTCTGCGGCTTTTGGCTATGCCTTCCTGCGGGGTGGGCGGCTGCGTCCCTCGGAAGCTTCGCGGTCATCGCCACCGTGGTGGGTGGACGCAAAGGCTGGATAAGTCTTCAATGGTATGGGGCCGTCTTCATGATTTCTGCCGCGGCGGGCTCGGGACTGCTGAAGTTTGCCGGTAACGCACTAGCCGGCAGTCCGGCGGGCGCGCCGGCGCTGGCCGAGTGGTTCGCAGCAGCTTGCGCTGTGGCGTGCTATGCGACGACGAAGCCGCGAGCGGAGGAGCCGCGCACGATCCAGGCACTCCATCTCGGACTGGCTACGCTGGCCACGGGAGCGGTGACGGCATTCGCCGCGCAGGGCCTGGTGGGACTCATCGCCCTCAGGGTAATTCCAGAGGCGCACCATCTCGCCTTTATTCGCACGCTGACCCTGTGCGCGGCGGCACTGGCGCTCGCATTCCTGGGAGCGCAATGGCGGCGCAGCGAGCTGACTCGGCTTGGCTATGTGATGCTCGCGCTGGTTGCGGTCAAGCTGGTGGCCGAGGACCTTCGCCACGGCCACCTGGAATACATTGCGGGCTCGATCTTTCTATTTGCGGTTACGCTCATTGCCGCACCGCGCGTGGCTCGCGTAAGCCAGAAGGCGTTGCAGTAAAGCGCTTGCTGCTCCGTGATTTCAGGACTGCGCCCGAGAACTACGGAAACCGTAAGCAACTTCACTCAATAGACGACGTCCGGCCGGACGATCGGATAATGCCTCGGCTTCTGTGTGCGGCTCTCCTCGCCGCGCAACTTCATCTTGCTGACGTGCACGTCGTAGCCTGTTCCCGGCAACAGCGATTCCAATACGAAGGTTTCTGTTTTGCCGTTCTTCAATTCACGATAGCGATAGATTCCCACGTCGCCTGCGCTCGATTCCGATCCGCCTGCAGGCGCACTCAAGAAGAGCTGCGCTTCTGCGATGCCGGGAGCCGCGTGGTCCTCGCCTTCCGCCAGGCTCTCCGCAGCGTAGGAGCGCACCAGCTTGGTCCAATAGCGCGAAAGCAGATCGGTGTTGGCAAAAAGGTCGGCCCAGATGATCTCGCCGCGCACAGCCACCACCACTCCCACGGCGTGATCGGCGCGGAGCTTGGTCAGCACCTGCTCCCGCGCCTGCATCACTGGAGCGGCAGCCTCATCCACCTTCTGGCTCACGGCCTCGTCCTGCATCGCCTTGGCATAGCTCGTTGTCCCAAGTTCGCGAGGTACGGGTGTTCCGTGTCCGATTCCTCCTGCCCCTACTCCCGAAGCGGGTGGGGCCGCAGCCACTTCCATCTGCGAAATCGCCCCGTGCACCGAGTTCCACACTTCTTGCTGGTCTTGCTCCACCATGGCCCGTTCGCGCACCTGCGGCTGGACCATGAAGCTGCTCATCGACGACTTGGCCGAAGCATGAAATGTGCTGGAGCTCTCGGTCCAGCGGCCCGGCTCGATGCAGAAAACGGAGAGATCGATAGGATCGGCCTCCGCGGGCACAATGCGATCCTTGGCGATGATGCGGTCCTGCTTGCCACCTGTCACGATCTCGCCGGCCAGCAGCAGCAACGGCCGTTTCGATCGATTGACCAGCACCAGCGTGTTCACTTCGTCGCCGCGATTCGAATCGCTGGAATTGCCGCCACGAGGCCGCACCAGACCCTGCGCCTTGCCGGCCTCAGTCACTTCCACATCTCCGCTCTTGAAGCCCTCGTCGAGAGTAATAAACGGAGTTTCTCCGGTTGCCTTGCCATCGCCTCGCACCACAGGAAACAGCAAAAGGTTCCCGCTCTCGATGGGAGCAAGTACCCGGTACTCGCCACCGCTCGATGGCCCCGGCCCACCGGCCGCGTGCGCGCCCTGCCAACGTTCGATAGCCGCCAGCGCGCAAACGAGCGCCGCTAACATCCCCAACCTTCCCATTTTCTTCATAGCTCTCCCCCGCCGGCCTCCGACATCCTTTGCCGGCCTGTGAGCAAAGAACGCGGAGCCGTGAACTTCTTGCAAAAAAATTTGCATCCTTTCTCGTGGAGAACTTTCCCTCCGGCTCCGGGTTCGTCGAATAGTGGGGTTCCCGTATTAGAAGTGGTTATGGGCTTTTGCGTGGGCAATCGCACGGTAAAAGTTCATAACCGCCTCTCTGGCGTATCTTGGGGGCGTGGCGATGGCTCCGATAGAATCCGTGGCTGCGGCAGCGAGCGCAGCCGGCGCTGAAATTGACGCCACCGGCGGCGCTATCGATCGTGCCCTGCTCGAAGAGCTCTGGCTTCTGTCGAATGCGGCGAGCTGGAACCTTGCGCGAAGCGAATTTGACGCGATTCTTCTCGAAGCTGGTACAGCCTGGAACTACGGGCTGCCGAAGCAAACGACAGCAACCCGGCACCAGCAAGCCACATTCTTCCGCGGCCTCCACCTCGCCGACCTGGTGCTTGCGCAAGCCTGCGCGGCCGGAAACGATCATGCATGGGAGCATTTCGTTGCGCAATATCGGCAGCCGCTGGTTCGCGCGGCCATTGCCATCACCGGCAGCGAAACGCTGGGCCGCGATTTAGCCGATCAACTTTACGGTGAGCTTTACGGCTTGACGGAGCGTGACGGCGAACGGCGCTGTCCGCTCGAGTCATATCGCGGCCGGGGATCATTGATGGGCTGGCTGAGAACCACGCTCGCCCAGCGGCACGTCGACCACTACCGCCGCACCCGCCGGGAAGAACCCCTCGAAGAATTCGACGCGCCGGCCACAGAACCCACCCCAGAGACTCCGGCTCGCGAGCTCTCGCAGTTGGAACGCGCAATCGAAGATGCCCTAGGAGCGCAAGACAATCAGGCTCGTTATCTGCTCGCCGCTTACTATTTGGATGGGCAGACGTTATTGCAGGTCGCGCAGGTTCTCGGCGTGCACGAAGCTACAGTAAGTCGCAAACTGCATCGCGCAACCAAAGACATAAGGAAGCAAGTGCTCAGGAATCTGCAGCGCAGCGGCTTGAACAAACGAGGGGCAGAGGAAGCGCTTGGCGCGGACCCGCGTGATCTGAATGTGAACTTGAAAAAACTGCTGCAAAATTCGCAAACCGTCACGTTCAAAGAGCAGGATACGCAATGAGTGCCACCCGCAAACACGAGTTTCATCCCGACGCGGAGAGCCTGAATGCATTCGCCGAACAGGCGCTCTCTGAACGGGAACGCGGCCAGGTGCTCGAGCATCTTGCCGTGTGTAGCCGTTGCAGGCAGGTGGTTGCACTCGCGCGCGATGCCGCGGACGCGGAAGTCGTTGCGCCGAGCGCCGCGCGGCGCGTCGCAAATCAGCCAGATTCGTGGTGGAAAAAGTGGCGGCTTGTGTGGCTTCCAACCGCGGCCGTCACCGCTTTCGCTGCAGTATCGATCTCCGTTTACGTCTACAAAGTGGACCAAAACACTGCCACAAACAAGATTGCGGAGCAGACAACCACGCAGAACGAACCGATGGCCGCGAATCCCGCGCCGCCGACGGCTTCTTCGGCTCCTGCCGCTCCGCCGGTACACGCCGCGAAATCCCCTGCGCCAAGCGCGCCCAAATCGTCTCGACGGCAAGTTGTTGCAGCGGCGGCCGCGTCTCCTCCGCCTGAAGCACTGGAGCAGGTGGAAGTTACGTCCGAAGAAAGGCCTGCAACCCCCGGCGCAGCAGGAAGCGGATTCACAAGCAAAAGTCTGCCACAAGCGGAAGCACCTTCAATCTACAACGCGCCGCCGGCAACCCTCGCGTTTCGCGAAGAGCAGAAGAGGCAGGATGAACAAAAGCGTCAGGAGGAAGAACGCCGGCAGGCCCAAGTCGTCGAGAGCCGGATGCTCACTGCCAGCGCTTCGACGCCCGGCGCGCAACCGGCAGCCGGCAACGTGCCAGCGAGCCCGGATGCAGCGGCCTCCGTCTCAAACCAGCAAATTGTGGTGCGCGCCGACTCGCTCGCAGGTTTCAGTTCAATGAGGTCTGCGCGTGGCATGTCGAAGGTCTCTGCCGCCGAAGTGGGCATCACTCTCCCCAGCGGCCTGCCGGCGGTATCGACCGCAGCAAGTGTCCACCGTAGGCTGGCCATCGACAAGGCGGGTGCGCTGTTTCTGAGCGATGACGGCGGGATCACCTGGCGGCCCGTGCAGCAGCAGTGGACCGGCCGCGCGGTCGCAGTCCGAAAGCATACGGCTCCCGATACCATCGACACTACCGCTCCGGCCACCGCGTCACCCGCCGAACAATCTGAAGCGGTACCCGGCGTCTCAGGCGGAGCGCCTGCGCCTCCCGCATTATTTGAAATTTTGAATGACAAAAATCAGATGTGGCTGAGTACCGATGGGCGGCTCTGGATCGCAAAGTAGTGCTTTACCCGCCTTGCCGAATGCGCGCTTCCCCCTCTCGAAAGTTCGCCGGTTGCCGAAAAAATACCCATCGGGATGTGCAGTTCCAACTGCACGTCGGCGCTAAAGAGCGCGAAGAAACTCGCGGCAAAAAACGTTGCCGGAACAAATGGGAGCCTATTACGGTGCCAACGGAAGCGCAAAGCGGACACGCGGCCAATCTGCCTTGGGCCTATCTGCGTCTTCCGCCGTTTCCGCAAGTTGCCGTCCGCGTTCTGCAGTTGGCCAACAACGAAAATGTTCAGTTGCACCAACTCTGCGATTTGATCTCTTCCGATCCCGCTTTCGCCAGCGAAGTCCTGATGGTCGCTAATTCCCTGCTCTACGCGCCACGCTATCCCTCCACGAGCATCCTGCAGGCCGTGGCTGTGCTCGGCGCGAACACGCTGCAGGGCATGTGCGTCACAGTTGGCGTGCGGGCCTATCTCGGCAAATCGATGAGCTCTCCTGCGTTGCGCAGACTCTGGCGGCATAACCTCGCGTGCGCCATCATCGCGGAACGGCTTGCTTCCGTTGGATTCATCGACAAAGACATGGCATACACCTCGGGCATTCTGCACGATGTCGGGCGCATGGCGCTCGCCGTAATTCAGCCCGCGGCATACGCTGAGCTTCTCGAATCGCATCGCGGAGGCGCAGTTTCCATCCTCGAAGCTGAGCGTGCATTATTCGGTTGGGATCACTGCGAAACAGGACGACAGATGATCGCCGATTGGAAACTGCCTGACAGTTTTGAGGCTGTCGTGGCAGATCATCTTGCGCCCCGGCGCACCGATGGCGCATGGGACGTGGCTGAATTGGTCAAGGTAAGCTGCGCCATGGCTTCGTCCTTGGGCTATGCTTCATTTCCGGGATGCGAGACGGCACCATACGCCGATCTGCTCGACCGCCTGCCCGCGCGGGAGCGAAGGTTGTTCCATGACGACGCCGAAGTTTTGAAACACAACGTCGATGAGACAATCCACGCCATTGAAGCGGCGTGAGTTCCAGAGACTCCAGCCCTGAATCAAATGCGCCAGACCCCAACAGGCTCCACCTCTGGCGCCTTCTCTTAGGCCTTCATCAACTTGCGCTGCAACTCCTCCAGCGTTTGGCCTTTTGTCTCGGGATAAACAAATAGCACCACAAGGAACTGCACGGCTGTCGCCAGCGCAAAGAACACAAATGGCGTGGCCGTGCTCATCTTGTTCACCACCACGGGAAAAAGCTGCGCAATGATTGCGTTCATGAACCAGTGGCTGGCACTGCCCACTCCCTGCCCTTTCGCGCGCACTGACGTGGGAAAAATCTCGCCGATGTAGACCCAGATCACCGCTCCCTGTGAAACGCTGAAGAAAGCGATGAATCCCACAAGCAGCCACAGCAGCGCGCCGGGATGCGAATGCGTCGCAAACACCCAGGCCACGCCGCTCAGGCAGCTGGCGCAACCCGCTGCGCCAATCAGCAGCAGCGTTTTGCGCCCCAGCTTGTCAATCAGCGACATGCCAATGATCGTAAACAGAAAATTGGTGGTGCCGATCACGATCGCCTGCTGGTCGCTCGAGATCTGGCTGAAGCCGGCCGCCGCGAAAATGTTGTTCAGGTAATAGAGAATCGCGTTAATTCCCGCAAGCTGGTTGAATGCCCCGATCGAGATGGCAAGAAACAGCGGGTAGCGATACTTCCATTGGAAGACCCGCTCGTGTGCCTTTGCGTGCTCTTGTGCAAGCGCCGCCTGGATACTGGCCAGTTCCGCCTCCGGGTTCGGATCGCCCATCATCTTAAGCACCGCCAGCGCTTCATCAATCTGATTCCGGGAGGCTGACCAGCGTGGGCTCCTTGGAATTCCGAACAGCAGCGCCAGGAAAACCATCGCCGGAGCTGCCGCGATACCTACCTGCCATCTCCACTCAGCTGCACCCAGGTGCATCGTGCGAAACAGGTAGTTCGAAATGTATGCGAGCATAATTCCGAACACAACATTGAATTGGAAGGTCGCCACCAGCCGGCCGCGCCACTTCGCCGGCGCCAGCTCCGCAATATACACAGGACCCAACACCGACGATGCGCCAATACCCAACCCGCCGATAAAGCGAAATACCATAAACGACGACCAATTCCATGCCAGGGCGCACCCAAGTGCCGAGGCAACATAGAGCAGCGCCGTAATGCGCAGCGTCTCGCGACTGCCAAGCCTTTGTCCAGCCTGCCCCGCGCCCAGAGCGCCGATCACCGTTCCTACCAGTCCAATCGCAACGGTGAATCCCTTGGCCTGCGGGCTCAATCCGTAAAGGCGAACCAGCGCATCGATCGCACCGGAGATCACGACCGTGTCGAAACCAAAGAGCAGGCCGCCCAAAGCTCCTGACATCGTCGCTCGGAACAGCTTGGCGTTGATTTGCATCTTCTTTCTTCCTTCAAGTCCCAACCCATACTACAGACTGATAGCGCAGCCGACAAACCCCGAAGGGGCGCGCGAGAAAGATGCTATGATCGCCTTCTCTAATGACTTGCTGCGCGGCGGCGGACGGGTTTTTCGCCAGGACTCCCGCTTCACGCTACGCAACAGGACTCGCCGGGAGAGTTGGCACCACTGATGCTCCCGGAAAGAGAGGAGCCATGAGACACCTACATTCTGTCCGGCGCTTTTCGGCTTATCTTGGGGTGCTGGCCGCCATAGTTTTTTTGGCCGCGCCCGCACAGGTTGCCGCGGGATTGACCTCGCCGGCGTCCCCGGCTCAAACGCTGGCAAAGCCCGATCCCGCGAAACCTGTGCCGTCCGCACAGGCCGCGCCGGCGCCAGCCGCGCAAGGTGCGCAATGGAAGAGCTACAGCTACGCAGCCGACGGATTCAGCACGACCTTTCCCTCCCAACCCTCCATGCAGAAACAGAACGTGGCCACTGGCGCCGGCACTTTCGAATTGCACGCCTACATGGCGGCGGACGGACAGGTGGCGTTGTATGTTGGCGTCTGCGACTACGGATCGGCAGCCAGCGGGCAAGATCCTCAGCCGATCCTCGATG
>CAZKJB010000041.1:0-18119 GCA_964552975.1 uncultured Occallatibacter sp.
TGCCTCTCGACGCCCGCACCATTACTGAAGAGTTTGCGACCAAGGAGGGCCTCTAGATGGCAACCGCAACCCCAAGTCCCAAAGTCAATCACATCGGCCTCCCGGTACTCGAGTATCGCGGCGGTAAGTCGACGCTGTGCGCCGGCTGCGGCCACAACGCAATCTCCGAGCGCATTATCGACGCAATGTTCGAGATGGGCGTTCAACCTGAGCGCGTGATGAAGATGAGCGGTATCGGCTGCTCATCAAAGAGCCCCGCGTACTTCATGAATCGCTCGTTCTCATTCAACAGCGTGCACGGGCGCATGCCGTCGGTCACCACCGGCGCACTGCTTGCCAACAGCACCATGAACGCGCTGGGCGTCTCAGGCGACGGAGATACGGCGTCGATCGGCATGGGGCAGTTTGTTCACCTTATGCGCCGCAATCTGCCGATGATCTACATCATTGAAGACAACGGCGTTTACGGGTTGACCAAAGGCCAGTTCTCGGCAACGGCCGACATCGGCTCGAAGTTGAAGACCGGAGTGATCAACGATCTTCCGGCCATCGATACCTGCGCGCTGGCCATCCAGCTTGGCGCTACCTTTGTTGGACGCTCCTTCTCTGGCGACAAGAAGCAGTTGCTCGCGATGCTCAAGGCAGCCATAGCACACAAGGGAACCGTGATGCTCGATGTGATCAGCCCGTGCGTCACGTTCAACGACCACGAAGGCTCGACGAAGAGCTACAAGTTCCTGCAGGAGAACGACGAGCCGATCAACGAGATCGGATTCGTAGCCAGCTTCGACGACATCGAGGTCGATTACGATTCCGGCGAGGTATACGACGTGGAAATGCATGACGGATCGCAATTGCGCCTGCGTAAGCTGCTCGAGGATTACGACCCCACGGATAAGGCCAATGCGGTGCGTACGCTGATGGAGGCGCACGAGAAGGAAGAGATCCTCACCGGTGTCTTCTATATCAATACGGAAAAGCCAACCTTCATCGATCAGCTGGGCATGGTCGACGAACCACTCTCGACTTTACCGGAGTCAGTGACTCGGCCGCCGAAGTCGGCTCTCGATAGCTTGATGGCGAATCTGCAATAGCTTAAAGTCCCTGATCCGATTCGACCGCCGACCCCATCGACCGAAAAGTGCGCAGAATTAGCTCGGGAAAGAAAAGGCGTCCTCTCAGGACGCCTTTCCCCTAAGTTCCTGCTCAGCCCGGAACCAATCATCTTCATGATGTCCATGCTGATGGCCACGTTCTGCCCAGAACTGGTGCGCGAGCTGCGCGACCCGTTCGTGAGGAACCTTCATCTGAGTCAAATTTGACGGAGCTCCGTTCGTCTTTGACGGAACGCCGTTCGTCTTGCCGGCTCCGTTTGTTGCAGCGGCTTTTGCCGATGTCTTCTTCGTGCTCGGCGTGGCCGGAGCCTTTGCTTTGCTGGTTGCTTTCGGTTGGGGTTTAACTTTCTTGACGTCCTCTGCCATGGAAGTATCCTCCTTGGGGGGAATCATTGCGTTTCATGAAATCGTGCGAAGTTTTAGCTTCGTGCAACGACATCGCGCCCTGGGCGGCCGAGACGACGGAGCGACGAAAGCTGGAATCCACATATTCCGTGAAATGCTCAAGGGCCATTGAGCAAGCCGTCCTCTTTATGATAGCGGAAATCGATGATCGTTCCGGTGGGAAACGCGGTACAGAATCATCGTTGTAAACGCCAATGCTATAAACGCTCATTTAATTCAGGCGGATGACCGCGAGTTGCGCGGCCTATCGCACATTGGTATTGGATGCGTGACCGAGCAGCTGAGGCGTGTATCGTGGAATCTAGTAGTTGTAACCATGACAACGCCTGCGATTGATACCACTGCGCTCACTCGCCGCTTTGGCGAATTCACTGCCGTCCAGGATGTGAATCTCCGCGTTGCCTCAGGGCAGTTCTTCGGCTTTCTTGGCCCCAACGGCGCAGGCAAATCCACCACCATCAAGATGTTGACCGGCCTGCTGGCGCCCACTTCCGGTTCGATTCGCATTCTTGGAATGGATCTCACGGCCAACTCTGCGGAGATCAAGCGGCAGATCGGCGTTGTGCCGGAAGGGATGGCGCTCTTTGGCCGCCTGACGGCTGACGAGTATCTGCGGTTTGTCGGCCGCATGTATGGTCTCGATCGCGCGACCACTCTGCAGCGCACCCAGGAACTGCTTGAATTTATGCAACTGGCCGACGAGCAGAAGAAACTCATCGCCGACTTTTCTCACGGCATGCAAAAAAAGCTGGCTCTGGCGGCTGCGGTCATTCACGGCCCGAAGGTTCTTTTTCTAGATGAGCCGTTCGAAGGCGTGGACGCAGTTGCCGCAGGCACGCTCAAATCGATGCTACAGCGAATGATCGCCCGTGGCGCAACCGTATTTCTCACTTCGCATGTGCTGGAAATCGTGGAGCGTCTTTGTACGGATGTTGCAATCATTCACCGCGGCCAGCTTGTTGCCCAGGGTTCGCTGGCCGAGCTACGCGCTGGCGCTGGGCGCGTGGGACAAGCGGGTTCGGCGGATGCAGCCAGCTTATCGACCGGTGAAAATCGCAGCCTGGAGCAAATTTTTCTTCAGATTGTGGGAACCGACCGCGATGGGAATCCTGCAGCCGCGGCACCTGAGCAGGAGCTCTCGTGGCTGAGTTAACGCCCGGGCAGAAGGTGCCTGCTTCCGAATTTCGCATTCCCGCGAGCACTCAGTTGCTCGCGGTTGCGTGGCTCCGCTGGCGCATCTTCGTTAACAGCACATTCAATCGGCGCTCGGGCACAAAGCGCCGCGCGGCCGGACTTGTCGGTGGCATCCTGCTGCGCATCATCGTATGGCCTTTCATGGCCCTATTGGTTGTTGGCCCCGTGGCGGGTAGCGGTTTTTTGGCTTGGGCAGCGATCGCCCGCAATCGTCCGCAAAATCTGCTTTCACTCTTGGCCGGAATCGCTTTGCTCTGGCAGTTCATCAGCATTAATGGGCTTAGCATCTCTGCTTCGGTCTCCAGCTTCGACCCTGCATCGCTGGTGCGCTATCCGCTGCGATTTGGCCGCTATCTGGTCTTGCGGACCATGCTCGGCCTGATGACTCCGAGCACAGTTGTTGGCTGCCTTGCTTTGCTCTCCGCGGCCATTGGGATCGGTATTGCGAAGCCTGCGCTGACGTTGCCTGCCTTGCTGGTTATGGCCGTCTACGCCTTGATGAATATTTTTCTGACGCGCATGATTGGCGCGTGGATGGAGCGCTGGCTGGCGAATCGCCGCTTCCGTGAAATATTTGGCATGCTGATGGCTGCGTTTGCTATCGGGGTCCAGATTCTTAACTTGCAGCGTGCTCCCATGCATGCGCATGGCGTGCCGAACAGTTGGCTGGCCAGGTTGGTGCTTGGCCAATCGTCAACCCTGCGCTGGCTGCCGCCCGGTTTTGCGGCCAACGCAATTCTTCGCGCCTCTCACCCGTTCGATGCGTTAATGCAATTCGCCGCCCTGTTGGCAATCACCGCGCTGTTTCTGGCGATTTTTGCCATTCGCCTGCGCAAGCAGTTTCTCGGCGAGTACCTGAGCGACGGCGCACCTCGGCGCACGTCTCATAGTGCCGCGCCACGCGCAAAGCCGCCGGTGCAGCAAGCTTCTGCCATTGTGGCGCGGCCGGGTGAGCGCCCGCGCGCGACCATGCCGCCGGTTCTTGCCGCCTGCCTGCGCAAGGAGTGGCTTACGTTTCGCGGCAACACAACGCAGTTCATTGGATTGATCACACCGCTGGTCTTCATCGTAATCCTGAACCGCGGACCCATCGCTCAGCATCCTGCCTACTTTCTTCCCGGCGCAATTGCGTATGTTCTGCTTGGTATGGTCGCCGCCCTTTACAACATCTTCGGAGCAGATGGACTTGGTGTGCAGATTTATCTGCTGGCGCCAGTTCGCCTGCGCGACGTAGTGGTGGCGAAAAATCTTGCCGGACTAACACTGATCGTTATCGAAGCGGGGCTTGCATGGATGCTGGTTTCGATCCTTTCGCGAACTCCGATCCCACTTTCATCGCAAGTATCCACAGCCCTCTGGACCATTTTCGTAATCGCTACAAACCTTGCTCTCGGCACCTTGCGGTCGATTCAGGCGCCGCGCAAGTTCGTTCCAGGGCAGACCCGCCAGCGGCGCGGCACGCCCACCAATCGCACCAGCAGCCTGCTCATTCTTGTCGTCATGTTCGGCAGCTTAATTCTGCAGGTTCCGGTGGTGTACCTGGGCCGCTACTTTCACATGCCCTGGCTTGGAACCATGATCTTTGGGCCTCTCGCCGTCGCCGCGGTCATTACCTACGCGTTTCTGTTGCGTAATGTCGAACAACTCATCCTTACGCACCGCGACGTGCTTTCAGAAGAGCTCTGCAAGGTTTAGCGGCGGTTTCGCGGCAGGCTACAGTTCCCACGAATCCAGGAGCTTCATGCGCGGATAGTAGATGCCGGCCTGCACATTCGCGTCTATACCGCGCAAGTTGCGCAGGACCTGCGCGTAGGCCTCGAGCTGGGGAGCGAAGTCGCGGCGCAGTTCGGGCAGTGCCGCCGCCGGGTCGAGCCCATCTTCGTGCGACGTCTTGTAATCGATGATCCACCAGATATTGCGATCGCCGGATTCGCCCGATGCTTGCGGCGCGGCGCCGGCGCGAAAGATACGATCCACCTGCACGGTGCGCAGGTTGCCGTTCACGACACCGGTCCAGCGAATTTCGTTTGCAGCATCTTCGTGCGGCGCGAGAATCCACCGACCCACGGGATCGGTAGCTGCTTGCAGCGCAATCTGGAGCGCCTGTGCGGCGACGCGGTTGGCGAGTTGCGCATCGACACCGATGGCGCGTACTTCGGCAGCGGCGCGAGGCTGCAGTTGCGGCAGTGCGGCGAGCGCGTCGGTTAATGGCTGCCAGGATGCGAGTTGCGCCAACTGCTGCAGCAGCATGTGGACGGCATTGCCGAGCGCGCGCGAGAGCAAACCGCCTTCGTGCCGCTCGTAGAGGCGGCCAGCGCCGACAAGCGACTCGTCTTGGCTGCCGCCGGCGAATTCACCGTGTCCAGCGCGATAGTCCGGCGGCAATCGGCGAATTCGCGTTGCGGAGGCTGGCGGGGAGATTACAACAGGTGAATCGTCGGCCTCGGCAGCAATTGTCTCAATCGTTGACGATTCGGCTGTCAATTCCTGCCATGCGCTAAAGCGCGCTTGAATTTCGGCCTCGAATGCAGGCCAGATCGTCGCGAGCAGGCTGTTCTTCGACTCCGAAAGAACCAACGAACCATCTTTCTCCGTCTTGAACTCAGGGCGCGCGAATAGATGAAGCTCCTCGCGGGCGCGCGTGGCTGCTACATAGAGGATTCGGCGCATCTCCTGCGACTCGCGCTCGCGCCGGACGCGGTCGACCCATTGCTTGGCATGGCCGCGCTCAACGCCCTTCGGCGGCAACGGAGCAACAAGAATTTCTGTGATCTCGCCAGAATCGGACGGCTCGTCCTGGCCGGATTCGGGCAAAAGCCCGCGTTCGAGCCAGGAAAGCAGATCGCGGTTGCCGCCGTTGGCGCCAGCCTGCAGCTCAGGCACGATGACAACTTCGAACTCCAGCCCCTTCGATTTATGGATGGTCATCAACTGCACTCCATGCTCGCTGTCGGCGGCAGGGTCCGGCTGGGCCGTCAGCTTATCGAGCGCGGCTCCAAGCGCCGTTCCGAGCAGATCCGGTTCGCCGTCCGCCAAACTGTCGAGACTGCTCCAAAGCAGATCGAGATTGGCGCGCGAAGTTCGATCGACGCAGTCCGCGCCGCCCAGGCGCAACCAGACTTGCTCAAGCCAGGTTCCCAGAGCGGCCGCAGGCTGAGCATAGCGGAGACGTTCTGCGGACTGAATTGCTTCGAGCACTCGTAACACCGCGATGCGGCCGTCGCCACTCAGCAGATTCAGGCGATTTGCCATGAGTTCTGGAACTGGAAGAGCCAGCAGCTCTGGATCGTCGGCGCTGGTGAGTGCATGCAGATCAGCCAGCGACAGGCCGCACCACGGGGCGCGCAGAACACCCAGCCACGCCACGCGGTCCTCAGGATTAAGCAGCGCGCGTCCGAGAGCTAACGCATCCATAATCTCCGGGCGCTGCTTCAGCTCCTCAAGCTCCACTGCGCGGAAGGGAATTCCTGCTTCGCGCAGGGCCACCGCAATCGGCGCGAGCGCCTTTTTCGTTCTGCCAAGCACGGCAATGCGATACTTTTCGCCTGCCGTGCGCGCCTGTTCGACGCGGGTCATGTGGCTCGAAATCAGCGCGACGATTTCATCGGTTTGCGATTGGCGGGCCGCATCGCGTTCTGCAGCGATCGTTTCTCTGCGATCCTGGCTCGTTCCACGCGCGTTGCCTCGGTCCACCGCCGGGACGAATTCAAGGTGAAGCTGCATGCGGTCGGCTGGTTCGGCGATAAGATGCGGGCCGGGCTGCGTGTCGCGATCCCGCGCGGGCAATGCTTCAGTGAATGTGACCTCGCTGCCGTCATTGGCGGCAAAAACCAGGGCAAATGCCGCATTGATGCGATTGACCAACTGAGTTGCTGTGCGGAAGTTGGCTTTGAGTTGCACGGGGTCGAAGCGCTGGGGCTCGTCGCCGAGAATTTCCAGACCGAGCTGCTGGACGCGCGGGAAGAGCTCGGCATCGGCGTCACGGAAAAAGTAAATGGACTGCATGGGATCGCCGACAACGAAACACGTGCGGCCTTCGCGCTCAGGCCATGCCGCAATCAGGCACGCGAGCAATTGGTGCTGGCGACGGCTGGTGTCCTGGAACTCATCGACCAGCAAATGGCGAATGCCATCGGCAACGGCAAGAGCGGCATCGCTCGGAAATCCGTCGTCACCCTTAAGCACATCCTGCGCGATCTGCGCCACCTGAATGTAGTCCGCAGTGCCGGTTTCAGCAAACACGACTTGCAGTTGGCCGGCGGCATGACGCAGCAACACAAAGCAGGCGCGGACAATTTGCCACTCCTCCTCGGTGTATCGAATCGGCGGGAGATCGCGAACGGCGGCGAGCGCAGACTCGAGTCCCGATATTGCAGAGAGGCAAGCAACCAGGTTAGCGAATTGTGCCTTCTCAATTTTGTTTTCTTTCGGAAAGCCCTGATTGACATTTACTTGCTTGCGAAAACTACCATCGCCGGTGAGCAACAGCTCCGCCAGACAAGCATAGGCCGCCTGCGCATCTGCAATTTGCTCCGCTGTAGTGAAAGGCGCCGCCGGGGGTTCCGCTAACTCAGCCAGCACCCGATAGAGTGCGCCGCTACTCTGCCCGCACGCAAATTGCACGAGTCGATGCGCTTCAGCGCAGGCGTCGGGTGCACTGTCAAGAAGCCCGCATAACGCGGCAAGAACCTGGCGGGCGGCGCGCGCGAAGGGCGCTTCCAGCTTTTCGTGTAGCCGCTCCCAGTCGGGCTCGAGGCCGAGTACGAAATCATGCATCCAGCGATCGCGCTTCGCCAGCATTTCGACAAGCAGCGTTTCCACATCGTTCCAACTGTTGTCGCGCCACAGGAGCAGCGCCCGAATGGCTTCGCTCAGCGCCGCATCACTTCCACCGATTTGTTCCAGCGTGCGGCGCGCCGCGCGGCGGTAGAGCTCAGCCGGTTGCTCGTTGATCTCAAGGCCTCCACCGAGCCCCGAAAGCAGCGGTTGTTGCAGCGCGAGGTCACGGCAAAAAGCGTCGATCGTGGAAATGCGCAGTTGCGCGGGAAGATCGAGAAGATTCCAGCCGCATTCCTGGGAACGGGCGAGCGCGCGCTGCGCCAGGGCTCGCATCGAGATTGGATCGCTGACCGGATCGAAATCGCTCGCGGCCTTTTCCAACTCTGACAAAATGCGGTGTCGCATCTCAGCCGCGGCCGCTTTTGTGAAGGTAATCGCGACAATCTGGCCAGGATCTTCAACTTCGCCAAGGAGTTTCAGAAATCTTCGCGTTAACAGGTCGGTTTTTCCGGAGCCCGCAGGTGCTCCGACAATCACAGAGCGGCCGGCATCCAGCGCGCGCTCGCGCTCAGGCTGATCGGGAGGGAGAGTTCTGGGCCTATCCTTAGCCATCGACCGCCTCCTCGCCTGTATCACCTTCGTCGGCATCCGATAGTGGTTGATTCTCCTGAATGCGGCAAATGGCCTGCAGACCGCATCGCTCACAGGTTTCGGGATACTCGCGCGGGTCAACATCGGCGCGGCCGGAAAGGAAATTTCGCGCCATCTGCTCGATATACCTGCGCCAACGGGCCAGATCTTCGCGCGCAAGCGGATTTCGCACCAGACCAGAGCTTCGATGCAGATCGCTTTTCAAAGTCGAGCATGCATTGGTAACGCGGCCGGCAAATTCCTTGCGATCTCCTGCGCGGATTTTGGCGAAGACGAGCCCCCCAACCGCACCCGCATCAGGCGCGATCGCGAAGCCCGCATAGAGAGGCAGCTGGATGTCATTGGGGCGCGGCAGGTCCCACGCCCTGGGCGAGACATCGCCGGTCTTGTAATCCACCACGAGCAACGTTTCGTCGTTCAGGCGGTCAACGCGATCGAGGCGCAAATCCAGCGCGAGGCCATCGATTGAAATGTTCGTGTCAAGCTCCGTTTCAACGACCGTGAATGGCACACGTGCAGATTCATACTGTAACCATTCTGTGACCAGCTCACGAAGCCGCTCGCGTTCGAGGTCAAGGTACTGCTGAGGCATTTGCTCGCCAGCGCGCGCAGGCATCTTCTTTTGTTGTGCGCGTACTACGTGGCGCTCGACGAAGGACGCGAGATCGTTTGATTCGATCAGGGCAACCAGCTCATGGTGTGTGCGGATCCCGTCGGGTAGCCCGGCCCAAATGGAATGCAGAACCTCATGCAGCAGCAGGCCTCGCTCCGATGCAGTGAGCCCCGCTTCAGCCGGTTCCCAATCCTGTGCGCCGAGGCGCGCCGTTGCGAAGGCTTTGAAACCGCATTGCGACTGCGCCGTGAGAATACTGGAGCCGCCCAAAGCTGTGCCGGCAGGGAAGGGAACCCGGCTCGCGTCGAAGAACGGAACCGCAAGCGGATCCGAAACTGGCTGCGCAAAAAACTCAGAGGCCAGCGGCTGCGCGGCACCCGCCAATTGAGTCACGAGCCTTGACGGGCGCGCGTCTACGCCGTCAGTCTGCCGCGCATAACTGAAGTGGATTTCGGGCGCGGATGCGAGCAAGCGGCGCGTCAGGGCCGCGGCCACATCCCAATCCACTTGCGCCGAAGCATGCGGCATCCGAGCCTCACGCTGTACGGCTAAAGGAAGCAAAGGATGCGTCGAGCCGCTCGCAGGCCAAGCGTCCTCGCTGGCGCCCAGGAACCAAATTGCATCGGCGAACAGTCCCGCAGACTCGGCTGGACCCGCAATCAGAATTGGCGCATCCTGCGATTCGGGAGCATAAAGTGTCTCGCTGACCGTGCGATCGAGCGCCGCCAAATATTCGCGCCAATTCATGCGGCGGCCCTCGAATCCGAGCCCAGCGCTCAAATCAACGGTTTGCTGCCAGCGACGGTGAGCCTGAAATTCTGCGCTCACGAGCGGGCGTCCGCCGGGCCAACCCGCCCGTTCAAGCAGTTTCGGCACAAGCTCTGCCCACGCGAGCGGAGATTGCGGGCTACGCGAAAAATCATCAAGGCTGCGCTGGGCTTGCTTCATGCGAGCTACCCAGCCGTCGGGCAATTGTCCGTACGGAGTCTGACGTAGAAACTCCGCAAGCGTCCAGCGGGTACGCTGCAAACCGCGGCGGCGCAATGCACGCATCAACGCGGTTAAAGCGCGCGATTCGTCCGCGTCGGCAGCGGTGTGTCCTGTTGAAAAAAGCCAGTCGAGCTCGTGCTCTTCGATTGAGCCGGCGAGCCAGCGAAGCACCAGGCCGGCGCTGCGCGCCAATGCAACCTGGTTGAGCGGAACACCAAGCGAAAACTCGAAGAGGTTTGCTGCGCTGGGTCTGCTCAGTTCTATAGGCACGGATCGCAGAAATTCGCGCTCGATCTCGCCGCGGCGTTGGGATGCGTCTTGCGTAACGACAAGTAATCTCGCGTTGGCATTTACCGTGAGGTGACGCATGCACCAATCGGCGCAGGCAGCCAGCTCCGTTGCAGGGTCGCCTGTGGAATGAAATTGAATTTCCGGTGCGGGCTCGCCGATTGGTGCCTCGCGGCGACTCCCCCACACATCGAAGAGTTTGCGCTGTGTGTGCAGAATGCGGTCGAAACCGGCCAACAACAATGGCGGGCGCGCTGCCGTCTCCGCTTCAAGCACATTGATCAACTCGAGCGGAAGCCGCGCGGCGCTGACCATATTGCCGGAACGGCATGCATCTTCGAAGACCGTGAGCCACGCGCTGAATGCCGCTGCATCGCTGTCCCATCCACTGCGCGCGGATTGCTTCAGCAATTTTGGGGAATATGCGCAAAGCAAACTGTGAGCATCCATAGCGAGAGCAGCCAGCCTGTGGCGCGGACCCTCGAGCAGCGCGGCGGTTTGCCCACCGGCAGCCGCAATTCCGGCCCACAGCGACTGCTCCTGCAACGCATTCAGAACGAAGCGGCCGTCGAAACTGCGCTCATTCCACGCACTGCGTACGAAGGTTTGCCAATCCTGAATGTTGGGCGCGGGCCAAGCCGAAAGACCTCCGGCACGCCGGGCGCGATGGAACGCCAAGGTGAGGGATCGAGCCGCGCGTTCGCTGGCTGTAACCACCAACCCGCCGTCGCGCAGCCACGTGTCGATTTCAGCCGCTGATGAGATTTGCCGACTCACAGTTCTATTCCCAAGGATACCTCTGCCAGGATTCAATCGATTTCAACCGCAGCAAGCGATTGGCGCGTGATCGGTGGCCGCAAAAAGTGGGAACTTGTGTCCGCTTGTGGTCAGTCCACTGGTTGTACACTAGGATTTGTCATGCGCTCACTCCTTGCCAGCTGCTTGCTCGCCATCGTTGCTTTGAGTGGTTGTCATTCCAGCCCGAAACTGGACCAGCAGTCGCCGGCGAATTCTAATTTCAAGGTTTACAAACTGCGCGGCAAGGTGGTTTCGACAAATCCCGCCACGGGCGAGGTCACTTTGGATCATGAGGCCATTCCCGGCTTCATGGACGCGATGACGATGCCCTACAAGCTGAAGGATCCCAGTATTCTTGGCGAACTGCACCCCGGCGACACGATTACCGCGGATGTGCTGGTGTCGCAAGATGCCAATGCCGACGTCCTGGTCGACCATATTGTCGTGATTGCACAATCCAAGCCGGACTATAAGCCGACCGTCTTTTACCATGTGCCGGAGCCCGGCGACACTGTTCCCGACTTCAAGCTGCGCAACCAGGACGGACGCGCCATTCATCTCGATCAGTTCCGCGGCAAGACGCTGCTCGTCACCTTCATCTACACACGCTGTCCGATGCCCAACTTCTGCCCGCTGGTCACGCATAACTTCGCAGTGATCGATCGGCAGTTGGCCGCGACTCCGGTGCTCTACGGGAAAACGCATCTGCTTTGCGTCAGCTTCGATCCCGAGCACGACACGCCGGCGCGGCTGCGCGCTTATGGCGCCACGTATATCGGCAGCGAAGGAAGAAACGCATTTGCGCATTGGGATTTCGCAGTGCCGTCAAAGCCGGAACTGCTTGAGATGGCGAAGTATTTCGATGTAGGCATTACGCAGGGCGAAGATGACTCGATTACGCACACGCTTTCGACCACGCTGATTGGCCCGCGCGGTAAGGTGGCACAGTTCTATCCCGGCAATGAGTGGACCCCGGAGCAGGTTGTTGCCGATGTCAAGAAGTTGGACGCAAACGCAGGATAAGCCGCTGAACAGGCGGTTTAACAGGGTTTCTTGATTTTTTGGGAATCTCAACTTTGTTTCAATTTCGCACGGAAGCAAGGAGTGAAAGATGGAATACGGGCTGAATATTCGCAAAGATGGGGAACTGGATTTTCTGGCGTTGGGAGCAATTATCCACCGGCTCGATCCGGGGATCATCCCTTTCCGCAAGGCGACGGAGTGCAAGATTCACGTGAGCGGCGGCGAGTTCAATGTTGCCGCCAATCTCTCCGATTGTTTCAAGATGAAGACGGCCATTGTTTCGGCGATGGTGAACTATCCAATCGGCGACCTGATCGCGGAGCGGGTACGCGCCATGGGCGTAAAGCCGATCTACAAGCACTTTGAGCACAACGGCGCCACGGGGCCGAACATGGCCACTGTATACAGCGATCGCGGCGCAGGCGTTCGCCCGCCGGTGGTTTTCTACAATCGCGCCAACGAAGCCGGCGCCATGCTCAAGCCAGGCGACTTTGACTGGAAGGCGATCTTCGCTGGAGGAGTCCGCTGGGTCCACTGCGGCGGCCTGTTTGCTGCGCTCTCGCCGACCACGGCGCCGCTGGCTGCCGAAATGATGAAGGCTGCCAAAGCCGCGGGCGCGATCACTTCCTTCGATTTGAACTTCCGCGAGAAGCTGTGGAAGCTTTCCGGCGGAATCGACCATGCAGTTGAGACCATCGGCAAGATTGTCGAGAACGTCGACGTGCTCATCGGAAACGAAGAAGATCTGCAGAAGGGCCTCGGCATTCCGGGACCCGATGTGCATGCGAAGTCAAAGCTCGACCCAACTGTCTTCTTCGGCATGATCGACCAGGTGGTCAAGAAGCATCCGCAGGCAAAGATCGTGGCGAACACGCTGCGCGAAGTGCACTCCACCAACCGGCATAGCTGGAGCGCTGTTGCGTGGATTAACGGCAAGACCTACACCGCGCCGACAGCGGAGCTGGATGTGGTTGATCGCGTGGGCGGCGGCGACGGCTTCGCGGCTGGGCTCATCTACGGCCTGCTGAACGGCGAAACGCCCGATGATGCGCTAAGGCTTGGCTGGGCTCATGGCGCGTTGTTGACAACTTTCATCGGCGACACGACCATGGCCACGCTCGAGCAAGTGCGCGCCTTAGCGAAGGGCGGATCCGCCCGTATTCAGCGGTAAGGCGGTTCACAGTTCCGAGTTCGCAGTTCACGCTTTATCGGCGGAGCAAGGCGTCGCCAGATATGAACTACGGGCGTGGAACTGCGAATTATCTTTCTGAAACTGTTATCCTTGCCATGCATCGAACGGAGTGGCTAATCATGGCAAAGGTGACCATCGTTTTCGCTGTACTACTCATCATTTTGGGGCTCGTGAGCTTTTTCGGCACGGGAAGTGTTCATCACACCGCGCTCATTCCCACCTGGTTTGGCGTGGCGCTCGGGATTGGCGGGGCTCTGGCTATCAGCCCCAGCGAGACCCGGCGCAAAATCTTTATGCACATCAACGTCACGATCGGCGCTCTGGGCTGCATCGGGGCACTTGTTGAGGCGGTTCGAGGCTACGGAGCGGCGCGCTCCGCAGGCGTGGACCCCGACATGATTGCGTTCTCGGCCAAGCTCGCGATGGGAATGATTCTGCTCACCTACACCATTCTGTGTGTCCGCTCCTTTATTGAGGCGCGCCGCGCGCGCGAGGAATAGTTCATGGGAACAATGCGCGGCGGAGGAATGGGCATGGGAATGCGCGCGGAGCGCTCGCCACATGGGCGAAGTGCGCGCTCAGGCCAGGCGGATCTGCCGAAAAAGAAACCAGACCTGAAGAAGCTGTGGCCTGAAGTCTGGGCTCTGATCTATCCGCGCAAGGGCCTTATTCTTATAGGGCTCCTCCTCATGGTCATCAATCGCGTGGCCGGTCTCGTTCTGCCCTTTACGTCCAAACCGCTGCTCGATAAAGTGCTTTCCCCGCTGCATCCGCAGCCTCAGCTTTTGCCGCGCATCATTGCAATCGTCTTTACGGCCATGGTGGTGCAGGCCATCACTTCGTATTCGCTAACCCAGTTGCTCTCGAAGGCCGGCCAGCGCCTGATTGCCGATATGCGGCGGCAGGTGCAGCGGCACGTGGGTCTGCTCTCAGTGGCCTACTACGACGAGAACCGCACCGGCGTGCTGGTATCGCGCATCATGACCGATGTGGAAGGCGTGCGCAACCTCGTGGGCACCGGCCTGGTGGAGTTTCTCGGGGGCCTGTTGACGGCCGGGTTGTCATTTTTCCTTCTGCTTCATCGCAGCGCCAGGGTCACGTTTACGGTATTTGCCGTGCTGGGCCTATTCATTTTCGTTTTGCAATATGGATTCAGGACCATTCGTCCCATCTTTCGCGAACGTGGCAAGATCAATGCCGAGGTCACCGGCCGACTTACGGAATCGTTGGGCGGCGTGCGCGTCATCAAGGGCTACCACGCCGAAGAGCGCGAAGCGAAGGTGTTTTCCGCTGGCGTCGACCGTCTGCTGCAGAACGTGATGAAGTCGCTGACCATGACCAGCATCTTGAGCTCGGCATCGACCACTGTCCTGGGAATTGTTTCGGCGCTGGTGATGTGGCTTGGCGGGCACAACGTGCTTACGCATACGTGGTCAACGGGCGACTACTTTCAATACAACATGTTTCTCGCCTTCATGATTGCGCCGGTTTTTCAGATCGTGAATATCGGCACGCAATTGACCGAGGCGTTCGCTGGGCTCGACCGCACACGCGAGATCATGGCCGAGCTCGAAGAAAACAAAACTGCCGGCCGCACTGTCAAGATGCCCCCCATTCAGGGAACGGTGAACTTTCAAGATGTCGGGTTCGCCTACACTCCCGAGAAGCCCGTGCTGCACGGCGTTACCTTCACATCTGAGCCCGGTACTGTGACTGCGCTGGTAGGGTCTTCGGGCTCCGGCAAATCCACGATCATCAGCTTGATCTGCGCCTTTCACACACCCGTCACAGGCCACGTGCTGGTCGACGGCATCGATCTGGCGACCGTGGACCTGAATAGCTACCGTTCCCAACTCGGCGTCGTGCTGCAGGAGTCGTTCCTCTTCGACGGAACGATTCGCGAGAACATTATGTTTTCGCGCCCGGATGCGACCGAAGAACAATTTCAGTTTGCATGTCACACCGCCTGTGTCGACGAATTTGCTGAGCGCTTCCCCGAAGGATACGACACCATCGTGGGCGAGCGCGGCGTGAAGCTCTCGGGCGGGCAGCGTCAGCGGCTCTCTATTGCGCGCGCGTTACTGGCCGAGCCGCGCATCCTCATTCTCGATGAAGCAACCAGCTCGCTCGATTCCGAGTCAGAAGCAATGATTCAGAGCGGGCTTGCCGAATTGATGCGCGGGCGCACCACGTTTGTCATCGCGCACCGGCTCTCGACCATCCGTCGCGCCGAGCAGATTCTCGTTGTGGAGGGCGGCCGTATCGTGGAACGTGGCAATCATGCCCAGCTCTACGCTTTCCATGGCCGTTATCGCGATCTCTACGATCGCCAGCATGGTTTGGAAGCGAATCTCTTTCTTGCGCCAGGAGAAGGGGACCGGATTGAAGAGAATGAAGAAGTATAGAGCAATCGCTCGGATCAGGTGATTCCGGCAAAATCTTTAGGCGCTCACGATTGTTTCACCAACTCTTTGTGCACCAGCTCGCAAAGCTTCATTGTCAGCGGATTGCCCATTCCATAGTAGACACATTGGCCGCCCTTCTGGCGCGTAATAATCCCGGCCAACGCCAGAAGCGATAGATGCTTTGAGATATTCGACTGTGTCGCACCGGTTGCGGCCACTATTTCGCCAACGGTCAGCGGCTTCACACAAAGCGCCTGCAGAATCTTCAACCGCATGGGCTCGCCCATCAGGCGAAATTGTCCTGCCACCTTCGCCAATTCGGCGTCTGTCAGGTCTCGAGTTGTCCTTGCGCTTGACATATATCACCGAGTGATCATATGATCACATATCAATATGATTGAAATCAAGTCCAAAAGCATCTCGCCCGCTGCGCTCGCGGCCTGTTACGACGCGGGCAATTCCCATGAGTTGCTGGATGTCCGTACGCCTCCAGAATATGCCAGCGCGCATGTGCCGGGCGCAAAATCTGTCCCGCTTCACGAACTGAAGGTCGAATCCATTCTCGCGCGGCACGAGCCAGGCACGCCCATATACGTTCTTTGCCAGGCGGGCCCAAGGGCGAGCAAGGCCATCGAGCAGTTCGAGCGTGCCGGATGTGCCGATTGCGTCCTCGTCGAGGGTGGCACGAAAGCTTGGATCGACGCGGGCCTTCCAATCCACCGCGGCGTCCGCAAAGTGCTTCCGCTCATGCGGCAGGTGCAGATTGTTGTTGGGGCGCTTAACGCGATCGGTGCGATTTTGGCACTCGCCGTGCATTCCTGGTTCGCAGTTCTGCCGCTCTTCCTCGGTTGCGGGCTCCTTTTCGCCGGAGTCACAGGCACATGCGGAGTTGCGGTACTGCTCGCCCAAATGCCCTGGAATCTTGGGCAAGATAGTTCCTGTCATTGCTGTACCAAGGAGTAAGACATGAAAACTGTACGCAGGATCGCAATTGTCGGCGGCGTTGCGGGTGGCGCTTCTGCCGCAGCCCGCGCCCGGCGCGTCGATGAATCGGCTGAGATCGTCATCTTTGAGCGCGGCCCTTATATTTCCTTCGCCAATTGCGGCTTGCCCTACCACATCGCCGGAGAAATTGAGGATCGCTCCAGGCTCCTGATTATGACGCCAGAGAAGATGTGGGCTCGCTCGCGCGTCCAGGTCAACGTGAATCACGAGGTTCTTTCCATCGACCGTTCCGGAAAGACCATCCAGGTCCGGCGTGACGACGGCTCCCAATGGGACTTTTCATACGACAAACTCATTCTGAGCCAGGGCGCAAAGCCCATTGTGCCTCCCATTGCCGGCGCGGGCCTGCCCAACGTCTTTACT
This sequence comes from uncultured Occallatibacter sp., assembly GCA_964552975.1. Taxonomy (GTDB): domain Bacteria; phylum Acidobacteriota; class Terriglobia; order Terriglobales; family Acidobacteriaceae; genus Telmatobacter. The sequence goes on from CAZKJB010000041.1 coordinate 16,822, forward strand.
CTCCGCGACGTACCCGACATGGATCGCATCATCGCGTTTGCTGATTCGCGCCAGCCAAAGTCAGCGGCCGTAATAGGCGGTGGTTTTATCGGCCTTGAAATGGCCGAAGCGTTTCGTCGTCGCGGAATTCGAGTGACCGTGATCGAAAAACTTCCCCACATTCTTCCGCTGCTCGATTCCGATATGGCCACGCACCTCGAGAATCGTGTTCGCTGCAACGATTTCGCCGTTATGACCGGCACAGAAGCAAAATCCTTCAGCCCAAACGGTGTGGAACTTGCTAATGGTGTATTCGTTCCGGCGGAGTTGATCCTGCTGAGTGTGGGTGTCCGTGCCGAGGTTGACCTGGCCAAACGCGCCGGACTTGAGATCGGCCTCACCGGCGGAGTCAAGGTCAATGCCCGCATGGAGTCCTCTGATCCTGACATCTACGCCGTGGGCGATGCCGCCGAAACCACTCATATGCTTACGGGCGCGCGCACGCGCATTCCGCTGGCCGGCCCTGCTAACCGTCAGGGCCGCATTGCAGGAGCCAACGCGGCGGGCGGGCACTTCCTTTATCACGGGGCGCTCGGAACCTCAATCGTCCGTGTTCTGCACATGACCGCCGGGTATACCGGTCTTAATAGCGCTCAGGCTGCCAAAGCCGGCTTCAGTTTCTTTTCCAGCGTCACAATTGATCCCAACCACGCGGGCTACTATCCCGGCTCAAGGCCGATGCGGATTAAGATCGTCGCTGAAGAAGGAACGGGACGGCTGCTGGGAGCACAGATTGTTGGAGAGGACGGCGTAGACAAGCGCACCGACGTCTTTGCCACTGCCATTGCCGGCAAAATGACCGTCTTCGATCTCGAGAGCCTTGACCTCGCTTACGCGCCTCCGTTCGGGTCGGCCAACGATCCCGTGAACACCGCCGGATTTGTTGCCGATCATATCGTGCACGGCGATGTGGCAACCGTCTCATCCGAGGATTGGAAGCCGAGCGGCGAATTCCTTCTCGACGTGCGCGAAAAGAACGAAGTGGCCGAATCCGGTGTTCTCGCGAACGCTGTGAATATTCCACTGGGTCAACTCCGAGACCGCCTTGGCGAGCTGCCCCACGATCGCAGAATTCTCGTTTACTGCCAGAAGGGTCAGCGCGGCTATCTCGCGGCCTGCGCATTGAAGGGCAGCGGCTTTGAAGATGTCGCGAATCTCCGCGGTGGCTTGGCGCAGGCCAGGCTCAATGGCTTGTGATTCTGGGGGGCGTCCTCCTTCTCACCCGTACCGATCGCCAGCACGGTTTGGAAGCGAATCTC
>CAZKJB010000042.1:0-14750 GCA_964552975.1 uncultured Occallatibacter sp.
TCCATTCGACATTGTCGGTAGCGAATCGGGCGCAAGCGGCATCGTGATAGAGGTCAGCGTACGCAGGATCGACGCCGTCATAAGAGACACCTGTGAGCGGGCCGGTCTTGTCGGCGCCGTGGCTCACGGAAAACCACTTGTAGCTGATCCACAGATGCTCGCTGACTCCGAAGCGCAGGCCTTGCTTGCGCGCTGCCGCGGCCCACATGCCGACTACGTCTTTTTTGGGGCCCATGTTCACGGCGTTCCAGCGCGTGTACTTCGAATTCCAGAGGTCGAAGTTGTCGTGATGGACGCCCATTGAAAAGAAGTACTTTGCGCCGGCATTTTTGTAGAGGCTGATGAGGTGGTCGGGATCCCATTTGGCGGCTTTCCAGTTGTCGACCAGATCTTTGTAACCAACCTTTGATGGATGGCCGTAGGTTTCGCAGTGATACAAATATTGATCGGTGCCCTGCATGTACATTTTGCGAGCGTACCAGTCGCCGTATTCGATGGCGGACTGCGGACCCCAGTGTGACCAGATGCCGAACTTGGCGTCGCGAAACCAGTCGGGAATCCGGTAGGACTTGAGAGATTCACGGGTAGGCAGGAAGGTTGTGCCCTGTGCCGCGGAACGTGTCGCGGTAAAGCGCGAGAGAGCAAGGGCAGAGCCCGCGCCCCCGACTAATTGAAGCAACTTGCGCCGGCTGATCGTCATTGGGTTGCTGTCCTTTCGCGCCAGGGTTCATTTCCGTAAGCAGAATTGAGAGTCGCCTAGCGCTTGTCGAGTCTGGATGATGCGTGTTTCATAACTGATCCGTGTCGTGATGCCGTTGTCTTTCAGGGGTTAAAACGCTTGTTCCCTCGGCCATTGTCGGCACGACTAAAGTCGTGCCCTAACACAAACGGGCTTATGTAAATTGCTCTTGTCTTACTTTGTGCCCGCAGCGGCCATCGCCTTGCGCATCCGTTCTTCCGCATCGGCGGGCCAATAGGCGCAGCCGAGCTCGAAAAATACTGACGTGTAAGGAATGGTGAGCTCAGTTTTAATAATCAAGACGCGGAAGACCTGTGAAACCTGGTCGAGCTTGGCAATGATCTGCTCGTGCAGCATGTCGACCCGGTTCGTGCTCTTCAGCAGATCGCCTAACTGCTGGCGGTACCGCGACACACCGGGAGAATCTGCCTCCGCAACGTATGCGTGCTCCTGGTCAAGATAGACATTGGCGCGGACGTGGCGGGTTGCGTCGATCGCGTCCAGCACCTTCCGAACGACCTCAAGCTGACCGCCGCCGGAGACGATGGTCTCGATGCCCGGCTTCGATTGCGATGGGTAAGCAGAGTCGGCCACGACAATCCAGTTGCGATGCCCAAAGACCGGCAACGAGGCATTCAGTTGGCGTTCCCAATCAGGTTTCGTCAATCTCGGCACATCGGCCATTTTGTTTTGTCCTCTTTCGAAGTTTTATTGGAGCTCTTCATCGGCGCACACGGCTACCTTGCCGCATTTGCCGGATGCCATGAGCGCATAGGCGTCGCCCGCGCGATCGAGCGAGAACCGGTGCGTGATGATGTCGGCCGGATGCAGGTTCCAGCGCACGAGGCGCTCGACAAGTTCTTCCATGAGCCATGTGGAAGTGACCCACGATCCGTAGAGCGTTTTCTGGTCGTGGATCATGTCTGGCGACGGATTGATTTCAACGCGGCCGCCTTCGCCAATGAAAACGATCTTGCCCCACTTTCGCGTGGCGCGAATTGCGGTGGCGCGCGCGGCGTCGTTCGCCGAGCAATCGACAGCGCGCTCCACGCCCATTCCGCCAGTGAGCCGCTTGATCTCGTCTACATTGCTGGGGCCTGCTGTGAGAACCGTGTCGCAGAGACCAAGTTCGAGGGCGATCTTCATTCGCTCCGGAACCACGTCGATGCCGATGATCCTTTGGGCGCCGAGCTTGCGACAGAGCGCGCCGGTCGCCAGCCCCACGGGGCCAAGCCCAGTGATCAGCACGGCGTGATTGCCGTTAATGCCGATTTTTTCCAGTCCCTCGTAGACCGTGCCGAAGCCGCACGCGACCTGCGCGCCATCGGAGAAAGAAAGATCGTCGGGCAGAGCAATCAAGTCTTTTTCTTCGGCGACCATGAACTCGGCCATGCCGCCGTCGCGCTGCCATCCATAAGCGCGCCGGTACTTCTGGCTGGTGCAGGAGATCATGTAGCCGCGGCGGCAGTCGTTGCATAGGCCGCAGCCTGAGATGTGATAGACAATGACGCGGTCGCCGGCCTCGAATCGGCGACAGCCAGGGCCGACTGTCACGATCTGCCCGCAGGGCTCGTGCCCGGCGATGACGCCCTGATAACCTTCAGGACCTTTGCCGAGATGCTCGTGATAGATGCAGCGAATATCGGAGCCGCAGATGGTAGACGATTTCACGCGCAGGAGAACCTCACCATGCCCAGGCGAGGGCACAGGGACCGTCCGCATCTCAACGGTTGAGTTGCCCGGCAGATACGCGGCGGTCATGGTTGCGGTCATTTTGGACGACTCCTATCTTTGCGCTACTCACTTGGCCGATCCTACGGTGGCGTAATCGTTCCGTCGACGTCCCACAAGGCTTCCCAGGTCTGGCCTTCCTTCCATAGAAAGACCTGGCCTTTGATCAACCGGCAATTGCGGTCGATCGCGTCGATCAAGCGCATCTCCTCGTCGGTGAGCGGATCGCACACGACGCCCGCAAGGTTAGCTCGATAGTGATGAACGGAGAAGGGAATCGGTGTTTGCCCGCGCTGCACCGCCCACTTGATGCAGACCACGGCGGGATGAATTCCGTGGCGCTGGGCGATGCGCACAATCGCTGGATCTTCGGTTGGGGCCGTGTCTTCCGGCGTGCGATCGCGCTCGGGCCGTCCCGGGGAGCCAATGGGACAATAGCCGACAGCGCGCATCCCGTTTTGCTCGACGAACCGGAACAACTCCGGTTGCTGAAAGTGCGGGTGCAACTCCATTTCATTCACCGCGGGCTTGATGCGCGCATCGCCGAGCACCAGCTTCAATTTGGGGATGGTCATGTTGGAGGTGCCGATGTGCCGCACAAGGCCCAGGTCCACAAGCTCTTCCATCTTGCGCCAGGTCTTCATGAAGTTTCCGTGGATATACGGTTTGGCATCGGCGGCACGGGCACTGACATCGCAGCCAGGCGGATGGAAGTTGGGAAAAGGCCAGTGAACGAGATAGAGGTCAAGATACTTCAGACGCAGATCGGCGAGCGACTTTCGGCATTGCACGATGACGTCGTCTTCGCCATGCTTGTCGTTCCAGAGCTTTGAGGTGATGAAGAGATCTTCGCGCCGGATGCCGCCCCGCTGAATTTCTTCGAGCGCAGCGCCGATCTCCACTTCGTTGCCATAGACCGATGCGCAATCGAAATGCCGGTATCCCACCGCGGCGGCGCCCTTCACGGCCTCTGCAATTTCGCATGCGGAGACGGAATCGGAGCCGAATGTACCCAGGCCAATGGCCGGCATGGAAGCGCCGGTCGAGAGCTTTCGCTGGGGAATCGACGCAGGGTCCACAGCGGTGGCGGTGGCGGGCTCGGGCATGCCAATCTGCCTCGGAACGGAATTTAAGTTAACGCTAACTTGAAGGAAGGATACATTTCCAAAGATGGGGTGTCAACTTGACCCATTTGCCGATCAGAGTGGTGAAGATAACGATGGGTACACAGCGGTTAGGCAATTGAATACGAGGCGCGACGGGCCAAGCCGCGCGGATTCGTGCGTGGGTTAAACTGGCGAATGAGCACAGCCAGCCATCCATCGATCCTGAGCGGGGGCGCGCGCTTTTCGACCGACGATGAGCGACCCGCGGTCAATCCGTGGATGGTTGCGATGTCGGTGATGCTAGCGACGTTCATGGTGGTGCTCGACTCCTCGATTGCCAACGTTGCCCTGCCGCACATTGCCGGCAGCCTTTCGGCTTCCACCGACGAATCGACATGGGTACTGACAAGCTACCTGGTGTCGAACGGCATCATGCTGCCTGCGTCGGGGTGGATCGCGCGGCGCATTGGACGGAAGCGGCTCCTGATGCTGTCGATTCTGGCTTTCACTGGAGCATCGATGCTCTGCGGCATCGCAGTCAGCATGCCGATGCTGATTGTGGCGCGGATTTTGCAAGGCGCGGGCGGCGGCGGCATGCAGCCATTGGCGCAATCGATCCTGCTTGAGAGCTTTCCGCCGGAACAGCACGGCAAAGCGATGGCGGCCTACGGCGTGGGCATCGTGGTGGCTCCCGTGATTGGCCCGACACTTGGCGGATTCATAACGGACAGTTACAGCTGGCGGTGGATCTTCTACATCAATTTGCCGGTGGGCCTGCTGGCGCTGTTTATGGCCAACCTGTACATCTGGGATCCGCCGTATCTGCGCCAGGTGAAACGCGTGGCCATCGATTCAATCGGATTCGGGCTCATGGCGATCTGGCTGGGCGCGATGCAACTGGTGCTCGACAAGGGCCAGGAAGCGGATTGGTTTGAGGCAAGCTGGATTCGTTGGGTCAGCGCTCTCTCCGCCGCGGCGCTGGTGGGCTTTGTGGTGCGCGAACTTTTCGCGCGCGATCCGATTGTCCAGTTGCAGGCGCTCGGGAACCGCAATTTTCTGTTTGGCACCATCATTGCGGGCATCTATGGCTTCGCGCTCTACGGCGTCACGGCGCTGCTGCCTCTGTTTCTTCAGACTGTGATCGGGTACTCAGCACTTGATAGCGGCCTGGCGGTGAGCCCGCGCGGAATGGGTTCGGTGGTTGCCATGATCGTGGTTGGCCTGTTGGCGAACCGGATCGATAGCCGCGTGCTGCTGGCCTTTGGGTTTGCCGTCTTCGGCTACTCGGCACTGATGCTGAGCGATGTGAACCTGACAATCTCAATGGGTTCGGTGGCGGTACCGAACTTCATCAACGGATTCGGCGGCGGGTTTGTGTTTGTGCCGCTCACCACGATGACGATGGGCATGCTTCGCAAACAGGAGATCGGGAACGCGGCCGGCATTTACAACCTGATCCGCAATATCGGCGGCAGCATCGGCATCGCCGCTCTGACAGCGTTCTTGGTGCGCGGCGCTCAGATCCACGAGAATTACCTGGGCGCTCATCTCACGGCGAGCAGCCCGATTGCCGGAGCAGCAGTGGCGGGATTGACGGCGCGGTTTCAAGTGGCGGGCGCAGATACCGTGAAGGCACATCAGGAGGCGCTGGGCGCGCTCTACCTGAATCTGCAGCAGCAGGCGGCAGTACTGGCCTACGCGGACAACTTCAGGCTACTCGGCTATCTCTCGCTCGGATGCATTCCGCTGGTGCTGCTGCTCAAGAATCCGCGGCACGATTTGACGAGCCACGCAGCGGCGGCCCCGGCAGAGTAGTCGGGTGCGGGAGCCCAAATATACATAATATTCGAATATGCTAATATTCATATATGCCGGACACTTTGCGCCGATTCAAAGCTGACATCTTCCAGGCCCTCGGTCATCCGACCCGCATCGCCATTCTGGAGCTCTTAAGCGAAGGCGAAGTCTCGGCCGGGACTCTCATCGAAAAGCTCGGCATGGAGCAGGCCAATGTCTCGCAGCATCTCGGTGTTCTGCGCGCAAAGCAGATCCTCGTCAACCGCCGCGCCGGCAATCAGGTCTTCTATTCCGTCCGCGACCGCACCATCGTCGAGGTTTTGAATCTCATGCGCGCCTACTTCTATTCCCAGCTCAAAGAATCCCAGGGAATGTTGGAAGAAATGGAAAAACCGCTCGAAATCCTTCATTGAACCTTTCTGAAAGGCGGCTTCTTTATTGAATCCTTCTTTTAAGCGGCTTCCCCGCTCGCTTCAGTGTCTCCACGGTTATACAGCCGCGCAGTTCTCGCGCGACCTCGTCGCCGGCGTAACGGTGGGTCTGGTCGCTCTGCCATTGGCGATGGCCTTCGCTATTGCTTCCGGCGTCACTCCGCAGGCGGGCCTCTACACCGCCGTCGTCGCCGGATTCCTCATCTCTGCGCTCGGTGGCTCGCGCACCCAGATCGGCGGCCCCACTGGCGCCTTCGTGGTCATCGTCGCCGGCATTGTGGCAAAGTTCGGCGTCTCCGGCCTGGCGCTCGTCAGCTTGATGGCCGGCCTGCTGCTCCTCATCATGGGCTTCACAGGCCTGGGTACGGCGGTCAAATATATTCCCCGGCCAGTCACCATCGGCTTCACCAACGGCATCGCTGTTCTCATCGCTTCCACCCAGATCAAGGACTTCCTCGGTCTGACCACGCCGCCCGTGCCGAGCGAATTTCTCCCGCGCATCGGGATGCTCCTTCGCTACGCCGGAACCGTTCACTGGCAGACCGTGGCTGTCGCCGCTCTATCTCTCGCCATTATTCTCTTCTGGCCGCGCGTCACTCGACGCGTTCCCGGCTCCATCATTGCACTTGTGCTCACAACCGCAGCTGCGGCCATTTTTCGTTTACCCATCGAAACCATCGGCAGCCGGTTCGGCGGCATTCCGCAAGGTCTTCCGCACTTCGCCTTCCCCGCGTTTCACTCCGAGCACATCCTTCCCCTACTCCCCTCCGCTTTCACCGTGGCGCTGCTTGCGGCCGTCGAGAGCCTACTCTCCGCCGTCGTTGCTGATGGCATGAGCGGCGATCGCCACGACTCCAACGTCGAGCTCGTCGCCCAGGGCTTCGCCAATATCGCATCGCCCCTCTTCGGCGGAATCCCTGCTACGGGCGCCATCGCCCGCACTGCAACCAACATTCGTTCCGGTGCGCTCACCCCCATCGCGGGAATGACGCACGCGCTCACCTTGCTCGCGATTCTCGTCGTCGCCGCGCCGCTGGCTCGCTTCATTCCCCTTGCTACTTTGGCTGCGGTCCTGTTCGTCGTTTCCTACAACATGGGCGAGTGGCGCGAAATTGGTTCTATCCTCCGCCTCTCCGCCACCGACATCGCTGTCTGGTTCGCAACGTTTGCTCTCACCGTCGTCGCCGATCTTACTGTCGCGGTCGGGGTGGGTATGGCGCTCGCAGCGCTGCTCTACATCTATCGCATCGCTGAAACTACTACGGTCGCCCCTGTCACGCGCGACTACCTCCGCGACGGGCAGGCGCACATCCTTCAGGACAAAGATATCCCAGCCAACGTCACCATCCTCCGCATCCACGGACCCTTCCTCTTCGGAACCACAGAGAAGCTTGCCGAAGCCACCCGCCACCTCGGCCAGTTTGGTGACGTCGTCATTCTTCGCCTCCGCAACATGACGGCGCTCGACGCCACGGGTATCCACGCACTTGAAGGCTTCTCTGAGCGTTTGCACAGAGCAGGCAAAGTGCTCCTCCTGTGTGGTGCGCGCGATCAACCTTCGCAGCTCCTCGCGCGCTCCGACTTTCTTGAGCGCGTAGGCCCTGAAAATGTTCTGCCCAACGTGCAGGTAGCCCTGGACCGCGCCCGCGAAATCCAGCAGGACTTCTCCGGCATCGGCCGCGAACTCGCTCTCGACATCGAGCACCACCCGCTCTAGAGTCTGAAGGTTCTTGAGAAAATATTTGTCAACCTGGGGTTAGGGAGGCGTTTCCGCAGGGGCTGAAGCCCGCGGCGCGGGAGGAGCGAGGTCGGGCGATCATCAGGCCACGCGGCCTGCTGCTGCTCCCGAGGCCCAGGCCCACTGGAAATTAAATCCGCCGAGCTGGCCCGTGACGTCGACGACTTCGCCGATGAAGTAGAGGCCGTGCACGCTGCGGCATTCCATCGTTTGCGCCGAGAGCGCGCCGGTGCTCACGCCGCCGGCAGTCACTTCGGCCTTGTCATACCCTTCGGTGCCGCTGGGCGTGAATGCGGAGGCATGAAGACGGCGCTCCAACTCATCGAGGGCGTGATTGGTGAAGCTCTGCGGCGCAATGTTTTCATCGAGCCCGGCAACTTGAAGTAAATGATCAGACAACCGATCGGCTAGCCGAGCCGGAAGATGAGTCCGCAATGCTGCCTTGAGAGCGGCCAGATCGCGGCGCGCATTTGTCGCCCGCAACGGCGCGAGCAGGCGCTGGCCGGGCGACCAGTCGATGTGAACGGCTTCGGGCTTGCGCCAATAAGACGAGATTTGCAGGATGGCCGGGCCGCTCAAGCCGCGATGCGTGAAGAGCATTTTCTCGTGAAAGCGGTGCTTGCCGGAGGACGCAATGACAGGCGCGGAAACGCCGGTTAGTTCAGCGAAGTGCTCGTGCTCCGCGCCGGAGAGAGTGAGCGGAACGAGTGCCGGGCGGCAGGGTTCGATAGGAATTGCGAACTGGCGGGCGATGTCGTAGCCGAAGCCGGTGGCGCCCATTTTCGGAATGGACAGTCCGCCGGTGGCCACGATGAGCGCGGGCGCAGTGAAAACAACATTGCCGGCGACGAGGGTAAACACTCCCGAGGAATCGTCGCGGCGGACCTCGGTGACGGACGTGGAGACGAGCACGCGCACGCCGGCATTTACACATTCGCGCATTAGCATGTCGACGATCTGTTGCGCCGAGCCGTCGCAGAAGAGCTGGCCGAGCGTTTTTTCGTGATAGGCGATGCCATGGCGCTCTACGAGCCGGATGAAATCGGCAGGCGTGTAGCGGGCAAGGGCCGATTTGGCGAAGTGAGGATTCGCGGAGAGGAAATTTTCGGGCTGTGTATGCAGGTTGGTGAAGTTCGAGCGGCCCCCGCCGGAGATAAGGATTTTTTTGCCAGGCCGCTCTGCGCGCTCGAGCACTGCGACACTGCGCCGGCGACGGCCCGCTTCAATCGCGGCCATGAGGCCTGCGGCGCCGCCGCCGAGTATGAGGACATCGAAGCTTTGCTGATTCACGTGCCAGCTCGATTCTAGAGGCTGGCGACCGGATCGTTTCGCCGGCTTTCGGAGATCAAGCGGGCCAACGAATTCCGGCCTACGACCAGATGCGAGCTTTGCTCAGGCCGCGACGTAGTGCATTTGTTCAAGGTCGGCGATGAGGCCGGGACCGGTTGGATGCCACTGCAGACGTAGCTGCGTTAGAGCACTGGAGGCCGCGAGGTCAAGACTGACGAACGGCGCGAGCCAGCCGAAATGGGCTGCTGCTTCTTCAGGGGACTTGGCGACGACTGGCACGTTGAGGCCACGGCCGATGGCTTCAGCGATCTCCCGGAACAACACCCCCTCCTCAGCGACCGCGTGATATCTTGCGCCGGACGCCCCTTTTTCGATCGCAAGCCTGTATAGATGGGCGGCATCGTGGCGGTGGACCGCGGCCCAGCGGTTGAGCCCTTCGCCGATATACGCCGAGACACCCTTCTCACGAGCCAGGCCGATGAGATAGGTGACGAGGCCTTGCTTGACGTCGTCGTGAACCTGAGGCAGGCGCACGACAGAAGTGTGCACGCCGCGCGCCGCCAGCGAGGTGGCTGCGGCTTCAGAAGCGCGAGGATAGTTGTCAGAGACGGGAACAGGCGCGTCCTCTTCGGTGGCAAGGCGGTCCTTCGACAGAAGCGCAAGGCCGCCGGTGACGATCAACAGGCGGTCGGAGCCAGCGAGCGCCGAGCCCAGCGCTTCAATGGCGAGCTTGTCTGCCTCGCAGTTGGCTGCGAATTTGGAGAAGTCGTGGTTGAAGGCAGTGTGGATGACTCCGTCGGATGCAGCCGCGCCGCGCTTGAGGCCTTCCAAATCATCCAAATCTGCGCGAAGCACCTGGGCGCCCGCAGCTTGAAGAGATTTGGCGCCCGCGTCGCTGCGGGCAAGGCCGAGCACCTGATGGCCCGCGCCGATGAGCTCGGGAACAATAGCAGATCCGATGAAGCCGGTAGAGCCGGTAAGGAAGACGCGCATGTTTAGACCCTCCTGGGATTCGCGATAGAAGTAAACTCAACCGTACCGTTTACAAAGTAGACTCTACCGTACCGTATACTTATTGTCAAGCCCGGGGGAGCGCGCTTCAGTTTGGGATAGCCACTTTCGGCTGAAGCGGCGACTTGCGGCGCTTATGGCACGAATTACCGAGCCCTGCCCTTTCAAAAGCGGTTCGAGCTGACCTAATATGTGACTGTTTTGGCTGTATTCAGTGCTCTTCAATTGCGGTCAGGGCCTGCATAGAGCTGCGGCCTTTCAAAGCAGTTTCCAGGCGAGGCGCGACGAAATAAGGGAGAATAGGATCATGGCAAGGCGAGGCGGCGCACTGCGCGAACACATTCTCTGGGTTGCGAAAGATGTGTTTCTGGAGATGGGGTTTGAGCGCGCGTCGATGGACGAGGTTGCAGCCCGTGCGGAAACCTCGAAACGCAGCCTTTACGCGCACTTTGAGAACAAAGAGAAGCTTTATCTCGCGATTATCGATCTGGTGCGTGGACTTTTCCTGGCCAAACTGAAGACGCCCGGCGACTATTCCGCCGATCCCGAGCAGGCGCTGACGCTGTATTGCGGCCGGTACCTGGAGATCCTGCTTTTCAAGGCCCAGATTCAGATGTGCCGCATCAGCATGGCGGAAGCCGCACGGTTCCCCGAGCAGGCAGCGCAATATTTTGATGTGCTAATGATGCAGGCGCACGGGCGCCTGAGCGCATACCTGAAGAAAGAATTCGGATTGACGGCTAAGGAGAGCCGGGAGGCTGCGCAGAAGCTTCTCGGACAGGTTCTTTACCCGCGTTACTTGCGTACTTTGTTTGGCATCGATGAGCCGGTTGAAAAATTCGATGCGCACGCGCTTTCCAGAGACTTTGACCTGAAGCCGATCCGCAGAGCGGTGAAGGATTTGCTCGCGTTGTTGGCCTGAGGGCCGCAATTCGAAGATTCAACCTCGCTGCGGAGCGACTGCGCGCATCTTGAGCTGGTTCCCCAGCTGGGTCAGGTGCGCGATTCCGCTCCTGGGTTTCAGTTCCGGCTGCTTTCTATGATGACGCTTTTCGTCCGTCTACCGGCTTTCGCCTATGCTGAGGGTGTGAAACTCGACTGGAAATCCGGGGCGCTGGCGGAAGGGCTCGGCTGCTACCGGCGCGCCGAGTTCTTTGAGGCTCACGAGCATTGGGAGCTTGTGTGGCTCGAGCTGGAAGAGCCTGAGAAGAGCTTTCTGCAGGCGATGATTCAGACGACGGCGGCATTCCATCATTTTCAAGCGGGAAATTACGCTGGAGCGGCATCGCTTTTGCGCAGGGCTGCACGGAGGATGGAGGATTGCCCAGCCGAGTTTGGCGGCGTGGACGTGGGGGCGCTGCGCGAAGAGATTCGCGCGTGGGTGGCTGCCCTCGAAAGCGAGTCCGCTGCTCCGGCGAGAACGCCGGAGATTGGAATACGGCAGGGCGAGCGCTGATACATGGCAGTTCGCAATAGAGAGCGGGGCTCGGAACGCTATGCGTTCGCGCTGACGAGAAGACAGGTGATGTTGTCGTGGCCCCCGGCCTGATTGGCTGCGGCAACGAGGCGCGCGCACAGCTCGTTGAGAGGGGCGCCGACTCGCAGAAGCGATTCGATGAGCGGGTCAGCGAGCTCGCGCGTGAGGCCGTCGGAACAAAGCAGGAAGAGATCACCGGGCTCCGTTTCGAGCTCGAAGATGTCGGGGGTGACGCAGCTCTGCGTGCCCAGGGCGCGCGTAATGACATTGCGAAGCGGAGAGCGTAGCGCCTCCTGGCGGTCCATGCGTCCCAGGCGGACTTGCTCTTCGACCAGCGAGTGGTCGAGGGTGATCTGTTCAAGGCGGGAATCGCGAAGGCGATAGCCGCGGCTGTCGCCGACGTTGAGGATCCATGCGCGGCGCTCTTCGGCGATGAGCGACACCAGAGTTGTGCCCATGCCGTTGAGCTTGTTGCTGCGCTGCGCGCGAGAGAAGATCGCTTGATTGGCGGCGTTGACCGCGTGCTCGGCATCGACTGGCAGAGAATTCTGCGCGTCGCGCTCGGTGAGCAGGCGCATCATTTCATCGACAGCCAGGGAACTGGCGATTTCCCCGGCTGCGGCGCCGCCCATGCCATCGCAGACGACGTACACGCCGTGCTCGACAGAGAAGCCGAATGCGTCTTCGTTTGAAGGGCGTTTGCGGCCACGGTCAGTGACCGCCGCAGCCGTGTAGTGAACGACAGCCGTCGCCAAGAAGAACCCCCGTCGCTCAGTGTACCGAAAAAACCGGGAATCGGGGGCAGGAACAAGGAACAGACACGCAGGGAGTCAGCAATTGGTAATAGGGAGCAGCTACCAGCCGCTAGCTCCCAGCTCCCCGCTATGAGCGCGAGAGCTATTTGCCAAGTTGGATGCAGATGGCCGACCTCTGCCAGGGGTGACGGCTTCTTTATTTCTTGCTCATTTATGTAGGGTAGATGAGCCTGGAGTGGGCAGGGGTGGTGGCGCGGGCAGGTCGAAAACCTGGATAGCGCCCTCGTTGAGGATGGCGACGCGCCGGCCGGAGGGGGAGATGGCCACGTTTCCCCCGGAGTCGAGGATCGGGCTAAGGGGCGTGACGAGCACGATGTCGCCTGTTGCTGCGTCAAAGACCGTGGCAGACTGCTCCTTGACGTCGACCGAGTCCATGGGCGCGAATGAGTCGACGGAATGGCCGATGTCGAGAGTGGCCCAGGCCAGGCGCGAGCCGTTGGGCGCCACAGTGAGATGCGGCCAGACTTCGGTGGACGGTGCCTGCGATTTCCAAAGCGTTTTGCCTTCGGTAGTCATAGCGAAGAGCTTGCTTTCGCCGGTTGGGCCGCAGCCGGTCGCCAGGATTTCATGCTCGGAAAGAAAATCGTCGTTGGGAGCGCAGGTGGAGTCCACGGTGCCCAGGATTTTGGAGCCGCCGGTGAAGTAGTTGAAGTTGAGGAGCCACCCGGTGCTCTGGCCGCGCAGGTCTTCGACATATCCCGTGGAGTTGATGGGGAGATGAACCGTGGAGCGAACGCGACTGACCAGCATGACCTGCCCGGAGTCACGGCGCAACACACGGACGACAAGCTCGGGCGGCACGTTGGCTGGGCCGTCGGAATCTTCATCGGTGGTGACGCTGGCGGAAGCGGTGGATGGATCAGCAACTGAGCGGCCAGAATCGGTCTCCGGCGATTCAGGATCCGGGACCAGGCTAAGAGGTGCGGCCGGAACGGGTTTGGGCTGCGGAGCCGCCGGCTCGCGCGAATTGGTGACGAGCAGTTGCTGCGCGGGATCGAACTGGAGCGAGAGAAGAGGACCGGGGAAGTCGAGAAGCGGTTTCAAGGCGAGCGTGGCGTCGCCCTCACGGATTTCGTTGCGGTCCCGCAGCAGGAAGTGCCCATCATTGAGCATCCAGAGGTAGCGGGTGCGGTCGTGGAGCGTCCACGACGCTTCGGCCGTGACGGTGCCTTGCGGCAGCGCGAGAACGACGGCGCGTATCTGGCGCTCGTCGCTATCTTCGCCGTTGGCGGTGTCGCGGTGGAGCAGGCCGGGCACGCGGAAGGTGAACAGTAGCCGATCTTCGTCAACAAAGTCGAGCGATGCAAGCGTGTACCGCGCGCCGAGGTAAATGGCTCCCGGAGCGGTGTAGCCGAGCGGGTCGACGGGGATGCTGAAGGAGGGCGGCACGGAGGGCTTGTCAGGGAATTTGCTGACGAGGAAGCGCTGCTGGACCAGAGGCGACGGCGTCGGGCTTGCGTTCCGTTGGGCGATGGCGGGGACAGCGAGAGCGGCCGCTACAAACGCCGGAGCAACGATGATGCGCCGTACAAGAATTTTGGGCCCGATGATCATCCCTCAGTATTCTCGCCGATTGGGGAAGGTTTGGGGAGGCTGGGGTGGCAGTGACGGTGTTGCGTCCGGGGCGGCGACGATGTTGACGATTCGGCATGCGCGCCGGCGGATGCCGTGTATGCGACAGTTAAAGATGGCATGGCACACACGGCTGGTGACGGGAAATTCAGGACTTTAGGTTACGGCGCGTGTGCTTTGGCCAGTACTTTGTGGGGTACCGGGTTTTACTTCGGCAGGCTCGCTTTGAATGAGATGAGCGTGGAGCATATGGTGCTCTACCGCTTCTTGTTTGCGTGCGTAGGGATGCTACCCGTGATATTGACGCAGCGCGTGCGGCTGAGCGCGGGCGAGATGCGCACGCTGCTGTTGGCCGCATTCTTGGGGATTCCCGTACAGTTTTTACTGCAGTTTCATGGTCTGGCCCTGACCACGGTGAGCCACGCGGCGCTGATGGTGGGCGCGATGCCGGTACTGCTGGCCGCTGCGGCATCGCTCTTTGCCGGCGAGCGGCTTGACTGGATTGGCTGGCTGGCTCTGTGTGGATCGACCGTGGGCGCCGCCATGGTGGTTCTGGGCGGGAGCCGCGTGACTACAGGGCGTGAAACTCCTTCACTGGCGGGAGATTTGCTGGTGATTGTTTCGCTATGCACTGCACTTGGGTGGATCCTGCTGAGCAAGAAATTGATGCGGACACACAGCCCGCTCGCGGTGACCGCTTTTACCATCTATTCTGGAGCGCTGATGCTGGCAGTTTGCCTGCTGGGCGAGTGGCTGTTTGCGCGCGCGATGGGTATGAAGATTGAGCCGTTCCCGTTTGCGCATTTGAGCTCGACTGCATGGGTGGCGCTGGCGGTGAGCGGTTTGCTGTGCACGGCGACGACTACGTTGCTTTGGAACTGGGGCATCAACCATGTGCCGGCTTCGCGCGCCGGGGTTTTTTTGAACATTGAGCCGGCGCTGGGATCGGTGCTGGGAGTGGAGTTGCTGGGCGAAAAGCTGGGCCCGTTTGCGTGGCTGGGCGGCGCGCTGATTCTGGCTGCGGCCATCACGCTGACGACGCG
>CAZKJB010000042.1:14850-17872 GCA_964552975.1 uncultured Occallatibacter sp.
TCTTCGGGGTGCAAGCTGCGAGCGGCGGTTGAAGTTGCCGTTGCCTACCTGCTGATTCTCGCCGTGATCTGGACGCCGAGGCCTTGGCAACGATACCTGTGGATGGTGGCGGCCGCGGCGATCATCACCATGATGTGGGTGCGTTTCGATGGCTGGAAGACAATGGGGCTGCGCGCCGCGAACTTCTGGCGCTCGCTCTGGATCGTGAGCGCGGCACTGGTTCTTGCCGGTGCGGCGATGCCGGTTGCCGCAAGAATGCATACTCTCGAAGTGCCGCGCGGGCCTGTGGCTTTCATTGAAACTTATTGCGCATACGCGATTTGGACCGGCGTGCAGCAGTTCCTCCTGCAGGGATTTTTTTTGTTGCGGCTCTTGCGCGTGATTCCGAAGGCGTGGATTGCGGCACTCGCAGCAGCGATCTTGTTTGCGGCGGCGCACCTGCCTAATCCCGTGCTGACGCCCGTGACTTTGATCTGGGGATTTGCGGCGTGCCTGCTGTTTCTGCGCTATCACAATCTTTATCCGCTGATGATGGCGCATGCCATTCTGGGGATTACGGTCGCGTTGACGGTTCCGGGGCCCGTGGTGCACAACATGCGTGTGGGGCTGGGATACCTGAGGTACAACCAGCAGCGGCATGGGCACGGATTGCAACGCCTACCGTAACCAGAGCGACCAAATGGCGTCGACGGTAGCATGGGTGACGGCGGATGCGCCCACGCGCTGCTGCTGTCGCCATGCACGGCCATAGAAGACGCCGGCAATGGCGGCGAGCAGCACGTAGCGCCAGTTGAAGCTGGTGGTCTGCTTGTTGAAGTGCGCGAGGCCGAAGAGGCAGGCCGTGAGAAACAGCGCGCCGTAGCGACCGATGCGCTTTTCAAGCAGGTTCTGGAGCCAGCCTCGAAAGAATAGTTCTTCGGGAACGGCGATGAAGAAGAAAGTGAAGATCCACGCCAAGATTGCACGACCCGGTGCGGGCCAGCCGGGATGCAGATGCAAAAAGTGGAGGCTGAGGCCGAGGGCCAGCGCGATGGGCGTGTAAAAGGCGGCTTCGCGCAGGCCGATGCCCAGGTCATTGAAACGAAGGCGGAGATCGAAGCCGGTTCCCGAGAGCTGGCGGATAAGGACGAATCCGTAGATGCCCGCGTTGAGAAGGATCATTTTGTTGAAAATGGCGAGATCGGGCGGCCACGCGGCCTCAAACCATCGCAGGTCGACGGCGAGGCCCAATGCTCCAAGGACGAGAAAGTCGCGCCAGTTGCCGTGCTGATCGGCGTCAACGCGGGCCGCCTGCCAGAGAATTGTTGCGACGCCCACCGGAAACGCGGCGTACAACGCGAACCAGCCCGCGCGAAAGATGCCTGCTGCGCAGGCGACAAGAATGTAGGGAACGACGAGAGCAGCAGGGCATGCGAGCCGGAGGGCTACAGGAACCGTGCGCACGCGCCGAGCGGTGGCTTGGGGGAAAAATGCCACAGCGAGATATGGGATGAGCGTGAGCAGGGCGGCGATCAGGTTGGCTGGGGTGACAGGGGGCATCGAGTCCATTGTGCGCCAACGGCCCGTGCCTGGATGCGCCGCGATTTGCGCAATCCTCAACTTCTTTCGTTTTTCTCCGATAACCCCATTGTCGAATGTCGGTGTCCGCCGCTTGGGGGGTGTATGGCTCTTATTTCGTGGAGTGATCAGTACTCGGTGGGAGTTAAGGCGATCGATGCGCAGCACGCGACTCTGTTTACCGCAGTGAACGAGCTTCATGCCGCCATGTTGCAAGGAAATGCACAAAATGCGACAGGGCCGTTACTGAAGAAGCTGTTGAATTATACGCGTGATCACTTTACTGCTGAGGAGAAGATGTTGGCGGATTCAAAGTATCCGGAGCTTATGGAGCACCGCAACCACCATCGCGATTTGATCAAGCAGGTAGAGGACTTCATGGTCCGCTATGAGCGCGGCGACAGCACTATCAACATTCAATTACTGCGATTCCTAAGCAACTGGCTTACCAGGCACATACGTCAAGAGGATAAGCAATACAGCGAATGGGTGAACGGCCACGGGGTCCACTGAGAATCATGGCGCGAGGTTGATGCTGCTGGCCGTGGCTGGGGACCGGAGAAGCATCATAGGAGAAGTTTTGTGGCGAATTTGGCATGGAGCGATGAGCTCAGCGTAGGAGTAAGTGCGCTTGATGACGATCATCAGGAACTATTCGACGGGCTTGAGGCGCTGAAAGTGGCAATGTCCGAGACCTCGGACCCAGGTGTCCACGGTGCGGCGCTGAGCCGGCTAGCGGAAAGCACACGCGCGCACTTCTCCCACGAGGAAGAGATGATGAAGGCGGTCAAGTATCCGGGACAGGCACTCCACGCGGCAAGCCATCAACACCTGACGGAGAAGCTTGGGGCATTTGTTGCGCGGCACTGCCGGGGAGGCCATGCGATGAATGAGCATTCATTGAAATTTCTTAACGATTGGCTCATCCATCATATCCAGACTGACGACTTGCGTTTCGGTCTTTGGCTGAAGGAGAGTGTAGCCAAGCGCAAGCTGGATAGTGCGGCTAAGGCGTCTGCGACGCCGCGCTAGCTCTCGAAGGAAAGTTGCGCTGAAGCCCAGGCGGGCGCGGCAGGTTTCGGCTCGGAGGCGAGCTCGTAGACGAGGCGCTCGAGGACGAGGCGCTTGTCGGGCGGAGACGATCGCAGTTCAAGATCCGCACGGGCGACGAGGCGAATGGCACGGGTGAGCTCGCGGCGGCTCTTGTAGCGGCGCGCCTGGCGGATGAGATCGTCGGCGGCGAAGGGCGGCATGCGGAATCCCTGCCAGAGTGCCTGCCAGATGGCGCGCGAGTCGCGCACATTTTTCTCCAGAATCACCAGCATCTGCCGGAAGGTTTTGGCCAGCATGTAAAGGTGGCCGATGGCCGCGTCCTCGCCGGCCTCGGAGCTGTTGAGCAGCCCGTGCAGCAGAGCGAGCGCGCGCACCCGATCACGGCCGCTAATAGCATCGGTCAACTCGTACA